>JAOZPF010000103.1 GCA_029932895.1 Anaerolineae bacterium
CTATCAATTATGGAGGCAAAAGGAAAATGGCATACGTAATCACCAGGTTGTGTCAGCGCGCTGCGGAGTGCGTCGAAGTCTGCCCCAGCGACGCCATCCACTCTGTGGAAGATGACCCCGAATGGGCCACCTACTACATCAACCCAGAAGAGTGCATCGAGTGTGGGTCCTGCGAGGCTGCCTGCCCCCACGAGGCGATCTTCCACGAGGACGATGTGCCCGACGAGTACCAGGGCGACATTCAGAAGAACGCCGACTTTTACACCACTGGGCCGGGCGCATAGAGCCATTCTGCCGGATTGGCTTTCTGATCGCATGATGTCACCCGCCCCTGTGCTAGCAGGGGCGGGTTGCCCTTTCCTCTCTGGTGGTTACTAGGCCACATAGATGGGGCTGCTGAAAATCCAACCCCGTCTGTTCCCCCTGAATGACCTGTACACCTCTACCCTGTAGGTCCCCGCCTCGGCGGTGGTCAAGCGCAGCGAACTCCCACGCGCCCGCGCGACGAGTTGGCCGTCGCGCAACAGCCGTATCTCCCCGCGCGCTGGCGTTTCTACCTCCAGGATGACGGCCGCCGTGCGCACCAGGCGCTCGCCCATCGTGGCTACGTTCGTCCCACTGCGGGCCCGGAAGCGAAAGCCCCTGCTGGACGCCGCGCGGTCGTATCCCACCCAGGTTCGCCCGGAGCGCAGCCCCTCGTAGACGAGCTGCTTGTCGGTCGCCAGGTCGCCGCTGAGGGGACGCTGAATTAGGACGTGGGTGTTGACCCAGCGAAAAAGCTCCTCGTAGGGGAAAACGACCCGCTGCAAAGGGCCCAGATGGTAGGTCCCGGCGTGGGCGTCAGCGCCGCCGATGGCGGTCACGTGGTGGCCCGCCGCCAGCAACTCGTCCCATTTGCGCAGCGTGGCCCGGAAAGGTCCCCGCAACCCCAGTGTGGGAAAGTAGACGTAAAAGAGCGCTGCCAGGCGGCTCCACAGCAGTCCCTTGAACTCGGACATTGCGTTCCAGATCTCTAGTCCCTGGTACCCCTCCACATCCCAATCCAACCAATCGATGGCTGCAAAGTCCGCGCCAATGGGGCTGCTCTTTTCGAACGGGTGGGCCAGGAAGCAGAATCCGCCGCGCTCGCTGACGCTGTTGATCAACTGCTGGGGGTCAGCAGCCTGGAGGGCCATTTCCGCTTCCGCTCCGTAGACGAGCAGGTGACTTGCCTGGGGAATGCGACGGACGTGGTGGACCTCCTCCCCTACCAGGAGCAGCACGCCATCAATGGTGCCTTCCACGTCGCTTACCCACACGTTGTGGTCGGTGACGATCACAAAGTCAAGTCCCGCTCTTCCGGCTGCCTCCGCCACCTCTCGGTGTGTGCCCGCCCCGTCGGAGTAGACGGTGTGGATGTGCATGTTGCCTGCGATCTCGTGGTATTGTGTCACGTGGGGAATGATACTTGAGGGCGAGGCCGTTGTCAAGTAGAAGGATGAGGGTATAATAGATTTGACGTTCCAGCCTGAGGAGGGAGAGCCGTGGACAATCGGGACGTGGCTGCGATTTTTGCCCGTATGGCCGACATCCTGGCTATTCAGGGCGAGAGCTACCACCGCGTGATGGCCTACCGCCGTGCTGCGGAGAACATCGTCGCGCTGGGCCGTCCACTGGAGGAGGTCTGGCAGGCCGGGGAATTGGAGGCGATCCCCGGTATCGGCAAGACGCTGGCAGCCAAGATCGACGAATTGATGCGCACCGGCCGGCTCGCGGCCTATGAGAAACTCCAGGCCCAGGTCCCGGCGGGTGTCGTGGCGCTGCTCCAGGTCCCTGACGTCGGCCCACGCAAGGCGGCGCTGTTTTGGAAGGAACTGGGTATCACCTCCATCGACGAGTTGGAGGCGGCGGCGCGAGCGGGCAGACTACAGGCTCTCCCCGGCATGGGAGCGCGGTCCCAGCAAAAGGTGCTGGACGGTATCCAGGCACTCAGGCGGCGGACCGGGCGGATGGACCTGGGCACGGCCTGGGCGCTGGCGCAATCCTTTCTCGCGCCGCTGCGCGACGTGGCGGGCGTGATGCGGATAGCCCCTGCCGGTAGCCTGCGCCGGATGAGAGAAACGGTTGGTGACCTGGACCTGCTAGTGGCGGCGACAGAACCCGGGCCGGTGATGGCCCGTTTCCGCGAATTGGACCAGGCGGCCGAGCTGCTCCTCAGCGGGGAGACCAAGGCCTCGATTCGCACCCGCGAGGGAGTGCAGGTCGACCTGCGGGTGCTTTCGCCGGCCCGCTGGGGCACGGCGCTCCAGTATTTCACCGGCAGCCAGGCGCACAACATCCACCTGCGCGGCCTGGCCCTCGAGCGTGGTTTTTCCCTCAGCGAGTATGCCCTGAGGCGGGAGGACGGCACGGAGCTCCTCTGTGCCAAAGAGGAGGAGGTTTATGATGCCCTGGGGCTGCCTTTTATCCCGCCAGAGCTGCGAGAGGACCGGGGCGAGATCGAGGCGGCGTTGGAGGGGCGACTGCCAGACTTGGTGGCACTGGACGACCTGCGGGGCGATTTTCAGTTCCACACCACCTGGTCGGATGGGGCCCAGTCGCTCCTGGAGATGGCGCGAGCAGCTCAGGCGCAAGGGCTGGAGTACGCCCTGGTCACCGACCACACCCACGGCCTGGGGATCGTCCGTGGCCTCACCGTCGAGGATGTGCGGAGCCAGCGGGCCGAGATCGACGAGGTCAACCGGCAGATGGGCGGCCGGTTCCGCCTGCTGGCGGGAGTGGAGGTTGAGGTGAAGGCGGATGGCTCTCTCGACCTGCCCGATGAGGTGCTGGCGGAGTTGGACCTGGTGGTGGCGGCGGTCCACACCGGCCTGCGGCAGGAGCGGGAGCGGGTGACCGGGCGCGCGCTGGCGGCGATACGCAATCCTCACGTGGACATCCTCGCTCACCCCACCGGCCGTCTGATCGGTCAGCGAGAGGGGGCTGACTTGGATGTGGAGGCGGTGCTGCAGGCCGCGGCTGAGAGCGGAACGGCGCTAGAGATCAACGCTCACCCCTCCCGGCTCGACCTGAATGACGTGCACGTCCGCCGCGCGGTGGAGTTGGGCGTGATGCTGGCTATCAGCTCCGATGCGCACAACGTCGATGGGTTTGGCCTGCTGCGCTTTGGCGTTGCCACAGCCCGACGGGGTTGGGCCACGGGTGCTGACGTGCTCAATACCCGCACTGTGGAGGAGGTGCTGGCATGGGCGCACCGTTCATAGGAAAAGCCGCCGACCTCCTCGCCAGAAGGATGACCCGGGTGCTGTCGCTCTCCATCCTCCTCGCTCTTCTGGCTGGCGTGGCTGGCCCCGCTCGTGCTCAGGAAGGATCGCCCCCCTCGATCTGCTTCTGGTCCGTGGACGGGCCGGTGCTGGTGGCGCGGCCTACCGTGCGCATGGCGGCGTCGGGGCCGGAGCCGCGGGAGCTGCTGACAGCGCTGCTGAGTGGTCCCACGGCCCAGGAACGGGCGCGGGGAGTCTGGTCGGTCCTCCCTGCCGATGCTGCGCTGGCGGGCGTGACCGTGCAACCTGACCGCACCGTGGTCGTGCGGTTCGACCTGCCTTTCGCCTGGCTGCGAACGCTGGATCACGGGAGCTTTGAGCGCGTCGTCGACCAGGTTGGCTATACGCTGCAACCGTTGGATTGGCGCGACCTGCACATCCAGGTCTGGGACCCCATCGCAGGGGAGTTTGTCCCCCTGGCGTCGTTCCTGCCGCCCATCCCGTCGCCGCACAAGTCGCCGGGCGGGCGGGAGGGGATGGAGCCTGCCCCAGCCTATGTGGGCCAGCCACCTGCGCCGGGGCAGGGCCAGCCGCAGGGCTCGCTCAGCGGGCGGACCGTCTATGTCAGCGCGGGCCACGGCTGGGAGTGGGAAAACGGCGGGTGGCGGGTGCAGCGTATTCCCTACCCCAGTCCTCCCTACGTCGGCCCCATCATCGAGGATTTCAACAACGCCGAGGCAGTGAATCAGTATTTGCTCCAGTATCTCTGGAACGCCGGCGCGCTGGTCTTTCCCGTCCGCGAGCGGGATATGAACGGGGTCGCCCTGGTGGTCGATAACGACGACCCCGCGCCGGGAGGCTACATCGAGAGTGGGGCCTGGACGACCACGGCGGGAGATGGCTACGCCTCCACTTCCTACAGATGGACCGACACGGTGGCAGGTAGCGCCACCGCCACTGCGGTCTGGACGACCACGATCCCTGCCGACGGCGAGTACGCGGTCTATGTCTGGTTCAAGTTTGGCGCTGACCGTGCGCCCGACGCCCACTACACCATCCACCACGCTGGCGGGGACACCACGGTCATCATTGACCAACGAGTCCACGGCGACACCTGGCGCTACTTGGGCAGCTATGGCTTTCTGGGCGGCGAGGAGGCCCGCGTGGAGCTGAGTAACGAGTCCGCCGTGGCTGGGCAGGTGGTCGTCGCCGACGCGGTCCGCATCGGCGGCGGTACCTTTGACAGTCTGGAGGGCATCGGGACGATTGCCTCCTACCCCCCTAACGAGCCCTGGTGGGAGGTGGCGGCCTTTTACTACACCCAGCGGATGGGGATGGATCAGCCGGATAACGATGTGGTCGCCCGGCCCGTCTACGCCCGCTGGGAGCACTGGGGCAGCGGCGAGGACGCCGTCTATGTGGCTTGGCACACCAACGGCGTCAGCGGCTACCAGGAGGATTACAGCGGCACCGAGACCTATGCTCACAATGGCGAATGGCTGCCTCGCACCGAGGGCAGCCTGAGCCTGCGCCACGCTGTCCACAGCGAGGTGGTGCGCGACATTCGCGCCGGGTGGGACCCGGCCTGGATAGACCGTGGGGAAAAGCTCAAGAACCTGGGCGAGTTGCGCCTGCTCTGGGATGACGACCCTGCGATGCGGATGCCCGGCGCGTTGATCGAGATCGCCTTCCACGACAATCCCGATGACACTGACCAGCTCAAGGAGCCGTCCTTCGAGCTGCTGGTGGCGCGGGCAATCTATCAGGGCATCGTCCACTATTTCGAGGAGCGGGATGGGGTCGATCTGGACCTCCTCCCCGAACCGCCCACCCACCTGGCGGTGCGCAACGTCGGCGCCGGAATGGTACGGGTCTCCTGGCATCCCTCTCCCACCGACACCATCGGCCTGGTGGGGGACGCAGCCACCGGGTACCGCGTCTATACCAGCAGCAACGGCATCGGTTGGTCGAACGGGGTGCCGGTGACAGGGACGACGGCCTACACCATCACCGGCCTCGCGCCTGAACAGCTCCTCTTTGTCCGCGTCACCGCCACCAACGATGGGGGCGAGTCCTTCCCCACCGAGACCCTGGCTGCCCGTGTGGGGAACGTCGCCGGAATTCTCCTGGTCAGCGGTTTCGACCGTCTCAACAGCACGATGCTCATTCCCGACGTCTATGACCCGACGGGGCAGAGCCATATGCGGATGCTGCTGCGGCAGATGAACAGCTACGACTATACGATTCAGCACGGGGAGGTCATCTCCTACGCCTTTGACAGCAGCAGCAACGAGGCGGTGCGGGACGGGCTGGTGAGCTTGGGGGATTACGGCCTGGTCGATTGGATTCTAGGCGAGGAATCGGCGCCCGACGAGACGCTGGACGCGACAGAGCGGTCGCTCGTGCAGGCGTTCCTCGAGGACGGCGGCGCGCTGTTCATCAGCGGCGCCGAGGTTGGATGGCACCTGGATCACCTGGCTGCCGATCCGGCCTTCTACCACGGCTCCCTCCGCGCCAGCTATGTGGGTGACGATGCCGGGACCTATCAGGTGGCCCCGGCCTCCGGCTCCATCTTTGCTGGATTGTCCGCCTTCCGTTTCGACGCGCCGGGGATGTACGACGCCGACTACCCGGACGTGATCGCCCCGGCAAGCGGCTCCACGGCTGCCTTGGCCTACCAGGGCGGGACGGGGGGGACGGCGGGGGTGCAGTATGCCAACGGCTGTGAGCGGCTGGTCTATCTTGGCTTTCCCTTTGAGACGGTCTGGCCCGCGCGGCGGCCGGCGGTAATGGGGCGGGTGCTGGACTATCTGGACGAGTGCCTGGCGGTAATGGTGAACACGTGGATCGGTAGCCCGACTGACTGTGGTGCGTACAACAGCGTGCCACCATTCTTTGGAACTGCCCAGGCGCTGGGAGCGACGGTTGACCGGGTGGAGGTGACCGTCCGGCGAATTAGCGATGGGTATTACTGGGATGGGTCAGGGTGGGTGGTGACCGAGACCTGGTTGACGGCCAGTGGTACGATCTCTTGGTCCTACCCCTTGCCGCCGTTGAGCGACGGCGAGTACGAGTTGCGCGCTCGGGCGTGGGCGGGAGGGAATGTGGATGCGTCCCCGGCGCAGGTGGACTTGGCCTACGATACTGCCCCGCCCAGTAGCGCCACCCTCATCACGCCGACCGGCGGAGTGACGATCACTGCTGTGGCAAACGTGCCGCTGCGGTGGTCGGCCCCACCCGATGACGGCACTCCCCTGGCTTATGTGGTCACGCTGGATGGGCAGCCGTACACGACGACCCGCCAGGTCTATACGACCACGCGAATTGCTGCCGGGGCACACACGTGGGGCGTACAGGTCGTCGACGCTGCCGGGAATCACTCGGCGTGGGTCACCGCTACCTTTGCGGTGGCGCAGCACTATATCTGGTTTCCCATGCTGATTCGGGGGATGGTCGACAGTGTGCCCGGTTGCGAGGACGTGATCGTCAATGGCGGCTTCGAGGCGGACGATGGCTGGGTGTTCAACCGTGTGACCCTGGTCACCGATCCTACCTACGTTCATTCCGGTGCGCGCAGTGCGCAGGTTGGTATCCTGCCGGGCGAGCCAGGGGTGTACGCCTATTCCTCTGTGCGGCAACAGGTGACGCTGTCGCCGGGCGTCACGGCTACCCTGCGGCTGTGGCTCTATCCCATCAGCGAGGGCGCGGACCCCGGCGACCTGCATTATATTTCCCTCTATGACCAGTGGGGTGGCTTCCACTGGATCGACACGACGACGACTGATCAACGGCAATGGGTGGAACGGGAGTATGACCTGAGCCCTTACCTGGGCCAGACGGTGAAGCTTTACATCGGGGCGCTGAACGACGGTGATGACGACACGGCGGCGCTCTATGTGGACGACGTCAGCTTGGAGGTCTGCCACTAGTCTGAGGGCGGAGGTGAGTATGGTACCGGAACAGGTCAGGCGACGAGTACAAGAACTGCGGCGCGAGATTCATTACCACAACCATCGCTACTATGTGCTGAATGACCCGGTGGTCACGGATGCGGAGTATGACGCGCTGATGATGGAGCTGCGGCAGTTGGAGGCCGCTTACCCAGATTTGGTGACGCCCGATTCACCCACGCAGCGGGTGGGCGCTCCGCCGGTCGAGGCCTTTGAGCGGGTCCGTCATCCCGCCCCCATCATCAGCCTGGATAACACCTTCAGCGGCGATGACATCCGCGCCTGGCGGGAGCGGATCGGCCGCCTTCTCCCCCCCTCCACGCGCCTCGACTATGTCGTCGAGCCCAAGATCGACGGGCTGAGTGTGGTGCTGCATTACCGGGATGGCGTCTTTGTGCTAGGGGCCACCCGTGGCGATGGAGAGAGAGGCGAGAATATCACTGCCAATCTGCGCACTGTTCGCCAACTCCCCCTGCATATCCCCGCCCGACCTGACGGCCCTGCCCCTCCTCCCTATCTGGTGGTGCGGGGAGAGGCCCATATGACGGTGCGGGATTTCGAGAGCTTTAACCGGGAGCAGGCGGAGCGGGGGGAAAAGACGTTCGCCAACCCCCGTAACGCTGCTGCTGGATCCCTGCGGCAGTTGGATTCCTCCATCACAGCTTCTCGTCCCTTGAGCCTGCTCTGTTACACCGTGGTGGCCTACGAGGGAGAACCGGCCCCGCCTTCCACCCAGGTGGAGACGCTGGCCTACCTGGCGGGGCTGGGTTTTCCGGTCCCTCAGGTCGCCGTCCATTTTGATGATCTGGAGAGCGTGATCGCTTTTTGTCAGGAGTGGGTGGGCAAGCGGGACACGCTGCCTTACGAGATCGACGGCATGGTCATCAAGATCAACGACCTGCGAGTGGCGGCTGACCTGGGGATCGTGGGTCGGACGCCACGTGGGGCCATCGCTTTCAAGTTCCCCGGCCGTGAGGCAACCACGGTGCTGAGAGAGATCCGCGTCAACGTGGGACGCATTGGCACCCTCACCCCCTACGCCGTGCTGGAGCCGGTATCCATCGGCGGCGTGACGGTGAGCCGGGCGACGTTGCACAACTTTGACTACATCGCCGCGAATGACATCCGGGAGGGGGACCGGGTCATTGTCAAGCGGGCAGGTGACGTCATCCCCCAGATCGTCCGCCCTATTGTGGACCTGCGGACGGGAGCGGAAAAGCCCTACGTGATGCCTGACCGCTGTCCTGCCTGCGGCGAGCCGGTGAGCAAAACCGCAGGGGAGGTGGCTGTCTACTGCGTCAACGCAGCCTGCCCGGCGCAGGTCGCCCGACGGATCGAGCACTTTGCCTCGCGGGGAGCGATGGACATCGAGACGCTGGGGGAAAAGACCGTCGCTCTGCTGGTGGATAGGGGGCTGGTGGAGGATGTGGGTGACCTCTACAGCCTACGGGCAGAGGACCTGGTGGGGTTGGAGGGATTTGCGGAGAAAAAGGCCGAGAACCTGGTGGCGGGGATTGCGGCTTCGAAGGAACGGTCCCTTTCTCGTGTGCTGACAGGGCTGGGTATCCGTCACGTGGGGGGGATCGTCGCCGACACCCTGGTTCGCCATTTTGGTTCCATCGATGCGCTGGCGGCGGCGACGGCAGAGGAATTACAGGCTGTCGAGGGCATTGGCCCGGCTATTGCCCAGGCGGTGGTCGATTGGTTCTCTCGCCCGCGCAACCGGCGAGTGATCGAGAAACTGCGCCGTGCCGGGGTTCGCCTGGAGGAAGAGATGGTCGAGGCGGGGCCGCAGCCCCTCGCTGGGTTGACCTTTGTCATCACCGGGACGCTTTCCCGCCCGCGCCAGCAGGTGGCAGAGATGATCGAGGGGTGGGGGGGCAAGGTCACCGGCAGCGTCAGCGCCAGAACCAGCTACCTGGTGGTCGGCGAGTCGCCTGGCGGAACCAAGTGTCGCCGGGCGCAGGAGTTGGGCGTGCCGGTGATCGATGAAGCGGCGTTGATGGCGCTGGCGGGGGGCGCCAAGCAGCCGCCGCTGCCACTGGAATAGGTGATTGCACATCTGCCATTGCGCCACGGATCGCGCCGGACGGAC
>JAOZPF010000104.1 GCA_029932895.1 Anaerolineae bacterium
CCAAGGGCGAGGCCGGCACCGGCAACGTCGTTGAGGCGGTGCGCCACGCCCGGGCCGTGCTGGGCGAGATTCGCCGCCTGACGACGATGGCTCCCGAGGAGATGATGGCCTACGCCAAAGAGATCGGCGCGCCGTACGAGCTGGTGAAAGAGACCGCCGAGCTGGGCCGGCTGCCGGTGGTCAATTTTGCCGCCGGGGGGGTCGCCACCCCAGCCGACGCAGCGCTGATGATGCAGCTCGGGATGGACGGCGTCTTTGTGGGCAGCGGCATCTTCAAGAGCGGTGACCCCGCTAGACGGGGCCATGCCATCGTCCAGGCCGTCACCCATTACGATAACCCCGAGATTCTGGCCGAGGTGAGCCGGGACCTGGGTGAGCCAATGGTGGGTATCAACATCAGCGATATCCCGCAGGCGGAGCGGCTGGCGACGCGAGGGTGGTGATGCGGGTCGGTGTGCTGGCTGCACAGGGGGCTTTCATCGAACACGAAAAGATGCTGCGCCTGCTGGGGGTGGAGACCGTCGAGGTGCGGTTGCCCGAACACTTGGAGGAATTGGACGGCCTGGTCATTCCCGGCGGGGAATCGACCACCATCGGTCAGATAGCCAGGGAGTGGGGTCTGTGGGACCCGATCATCGCTTTCGCCCACTCCGGTCGACCCGTGTGGGGCACTTGCGCGGGGATGATTCTGATGGCCCGCGAGGCGCTGGGCGGTGCGCCGGGCCAGCCCCTGCTGGGGTTGATGGACGTGGTTGTCCGCCGCAACGCTTTCGGTCGCCAGGTGGATAGCTTTGAGGCCGACCTGGAGGTGGACGTGTTGGGGGAGGAGCCTTTCCACGCTGTCTTTATCCGCGCTCCACTAGTCGAGCGGGTGGGGGAGGGCGTGGAGATCCTCGCCCGGCTGGATGACGGGACGGTGGTGGCGGTGCGGCAGGGGAATCTGCTGGCAACCGCCTTCCACCCCGAGTTGACAGGGGATGAGAGGTTTCACCGCTATTTCATGGGATTCCAGGGGCCTGTGACAGCCGCATGAGTTATACCAACCACATCACCGACGATCTGGACATGCTGCTCTCCACCCTGCCGGAGGACATCCGTGTCGCTCTGCACCAGGTTGGTCGGCGGGATGAGCTATTGGAGGTGATCCTCGATCTGGGCCGCGTGCCCACTGCCCGTTACACTGACGGAGAGGTGGTGCTGCGAGATACGGAGGTCACCCATGCCGAGATCCAGTATGTGGTCGATCAGATCGGCGAGTTCGACGACGACAACCGGGCCGGCATCGCTCGTACCCTCCACCGCATCGCCGCCATCCGCAACCGCAAACGGGACGTTGTGGGGCTCACCTGCCGGGTAGGCCGCGCTGTCTATGGCACGATCGCCATCATTCAGGACATCATTGAGAGCGGCAAGAGCATCCTCTTACTGGGTCGCCCCGGCGTTGGCAAGACAACGATGCTGCGCGAGGCGGCCCGCGTCCTGGCTGAGAACAAGCGGGTCGTGATCGTGGATACATCCAACGAGATCGGCGGCGATGGGGACATTCCGCACCCCGCCGTCGGTCGTGCCCGCCGGATGCAGGTGGAGATGCCCTCCCTGCAGCACGAGGTGATGATCGAGGCGGTGGAGAACCACAACCCCGAGGTCATTATCATCGACGAGATCGGGCGGGAATTGGAGGCACTGGCCGCACGGACCATCGCCGAGCGCGGGGTCCAACTGATCGCCACTGCTCACGGCAACACCCTCGATAATCTTCTCCTCAATCCCACTCTCTCCGACCTAGTAGGGGGGGTTGAGAGCGTCACTCTCTCCGACGAGGAGGCCCGCCGCCGGGGAACGCAAAAGACAATCCTGGAGCGGCGCGCGCCGCCTACCGTTGACGTCCTGATCGAGATTCAGGACCGGCAGCGGTTGCTCATTCACCACAGCGTGGCCAAATCGGTGGACGCGCTGCTCCGCGGTCAGCCGCTGCAAGCGGAGCTGCGCTACCGTGATGATGAGGGGGAGCTCCACGTCGAGCAGGCGGCCCCGCCTTCTATCGGGGAACGGGAAGGGGCGAAAGGGAGTTCTCTTGTCCGCCGGCCGGAGGTGCAGGAGGCCATGGACCCGGTGCGGCTCTATCCCTATGGCATCGCCCGCAACCGGCTGCAACGCGCCGCCAAGCGTATGCGGGTGCCGGTCTATATCACGGATGACTTGGGGAAGGCCGAGGCGATGGTCACGACCAAGGCTTTTTACCGCAAGCGGCCGCGCGTCGTCGCCAACGCCGAGCGGCGCCAACTGCCCATCTATGTGCTGCGCGCCAACACCGTCGCCCAGATGGAGGCCTGTCTGAGCGATATCTTTGACCTGGAGAACCCGCCTGACGACCCGCTTGGTCAGGCGCTCCAAGAGGCAGAGGAGGCGATTCGGCAGGTGCTCGGCGGCGTGCCGGAGGTGGAACTGGGCCCCCAGAACGCCTTTGTCCGCCGCCGTCAGCACGAGATGGCCCGCGTCGCCGACCTCACCTCCTATTCGGTGGGGGAGGAACCGAACCGGCGGGTGCGTATCCGGCGGGAAGGATAGTTGCCATGTTCATCACACTCGAAGGTCCAGAGGGAAGCGGCAAGACGACCCAGGCTCGGTTGCTGACCAACCGGCTCCGAGGCGAGGGATACCACGTGGTGCTGACCCACGAGCCGGGGGGCACTCCCATTGGCGACCAGGTCCGCACCGTCCTCCACGACCCCGCCAATACTGATATGACCCCCCAGGCGGAGTTGTTGCTCTATTCTGCCTCCCGCGCCCAGTTGGTCGCTCAACTCATCCGCCCTGCATTGGCGGTGGGCCACATCGTCGTCTGCGACCGGTTCTACGATTCTACCCTGGCTTACCAGGGGTATGGGCGGGGGTTGGACCTGGAGACGCTGTGGCAAGTCACCCGTCTGGCGACCGGTGGCCTGGTCCCCGACCTGACACTGTGCCTCGACATTCGCCCCGACCAGGGCCTCCAGCGGCGGTTGCTGGGTGGGGGAGAGTGGAATCGGCTGGACCAGGAGGCTTTAGAGTTCCATCGCCGGGTGCGGGCTGGATATCTGGAGCTGGCTGGGCTGGAGCCGGAGCGGTGGGTGGTGATAAACGCGGACCAGGCAGTGGAGCAGGTGGAGCAGCAGGTCTGGGAAGTGGTGAGGAGCAGGATGGGGATCAGGTAGATGGGCGAATGGTCACAGGTCCGGAAGGTCGTCCTCAGCCATAAGGTCCGGCATCGACTTTTCGATCTCTTCCGGACTTTCGCCGGCCTCCAACCGTCCTACCACCTCGTCGAACTCGGGGCCTATGTCCTCTCCCACTTCATCCGCCATACGGCGCATCATTCGCGCCATAGAACGGGGGTCGTTTTCATCCAGGTCGGAGAGGAACGAGGGGTCGGAGAGGTCCTCCAGGCGGCTTGCCTCGGAGCGGATGACCCGCACGCGGGAGACCAGCCGCTCCAGGTTCGCACTGCCACACCGGGGGCACGTCGGTTGTTTCCCCTCTGCTTCCGCAAAGCTGCGCCAGAGTATCGACACGCGGCGTCCGCAATTTGGACAGCGGTATTCATAGATGGGCACGTCAGCCTCCGATGATAACCAGTTTACAAACTTGCTGCCCACCAGTATATCCATTTGTCCCCGTATGGCAAGCAGGAGTGTCCCGTGAATATAGATGACTTGTACGATCGAACTCCCCGGCCTCTGCTAATCGTGATCTCTGGCCCCACGGCCGTGGGCAAGGACGCGCTGGTGAAGCGGATGAAGGAGCTGGGGTACCCTTTCCATTTTGTCGTCACCGCCACCGACCGTGCCCCGCGCCCTGGCGAGGTGCATGGCAAGGATTATTTTTTCTACTCCACAGCCGAATTCCAGCGTATGGAGCGGGAGGGAGAGTTGCTGGAGCACGCTGTTGTCTATGATCAACACAAGGGCATTCCCAAGCAGCAGGTGCGGGAGGCAATTGCCTCGGGCAAGGACGTCGTCATGCGCGTCGACGTCCAGGGGGCAGCCACCGTCCGTAGCCTGGCCCCGGAGGCGGTACTGATCTTTTTGGTGGCGTCGGAGGAGGAGCTGGTCGGCCGGTTGCGGCGGCGTGACACCGATACTCCCGAACAGCAGGCCGTTCGCATCAGCAAGGTGCACGAGGAGATGGAGCGGCTCTCCGAGTTCGACTATGTGGTCCCCAATCACGACGGAGAGCTTGATCAGGCGGTCGCCAAGGTGATCGCTATTATCGAGGCCGAGCACTGCCGCGTCCACCAGCGGGTGGTGGAGTTGTGAATGGACGCTGAGCCCGCCCCTGTTCAATCCCAGTCGCCGCTCTACCCGCCGCGCGTCGTGCGTCTGCGGTTGCCTCTCTCCAAGCCTTTGTGGACCTATGTCATCCTGGCTGCCAACCTGTTGGTCTTTGCCCTCGCCCAGTTGATTGGCCCCAATCTGGTGTTGGCTTTGGGCGCCAAGGACAACCAGGCCATTATCTCTGGCGAGGTGTGGCGCTTGGTGACATCGATGTTCCTTCACATCGGCCTGCTCCACATTGCGTTCAACAGCTATGCCCTCTGGATCTTTGGTCCGCGGGTGGAACGGGCATATGGGCGGGCGCATTTTTTCCTGATGTATGGCCTCAGCGGGCTGGGCGGCAGCGCGCTCAGCTTCTTTATGAGCCCCCATCCTTCTGTCGGCGCATCGGGGGCCATCTTTGGCCTGATCGGTGTGTTGGGGGCTTATTTCTACCGCTATCGGGAACGGCTTACCGCTGGCAGGGCGCAACTGACAAATATCGTTAGCATCGCTGTCTATAACCTGCTCTATGGCTTTATCGTCCCGGCGGTGGACAACTGGGCTCACATAGGGGGATTGCTCGTCGGCCTGACTCTGGGGTGGTTCCTGGCCCCCCGGTACGAGGTCGTCCACCCCACCGCCTGGGAAGCGCCGCAGGTGATCGACCGCCGCTCACCCCGCCACCTGCTGCTAGGGGTGGCGCTGGCGGTGGGGGGCATCTGCCTGGCGCTTTTGGGCGGCTTTGCCCGCTGGTAAGGAATCGAGGGATATGGGAACTTTGCGGATCATTGTCCAAGTGCTGGGCGTATTCCTGCTCATCGGGATGAACGCCTTTTTCGTGGCTGTGGAGTTTGCCGTCGTGGCCTCGCGGCGAACGCGGATCGACCAGTTCGCCGCGGGAGGCGACAGCCGTGCCCGCATTGTGCAACGCTGGGTCCGCTCGCAGGAGAGCAAGGACGCTCTTATTGCCGCCTCCCAGTTGGGTATCACCATTGCCAGCCTGGCCCTCGGCTATCTGGGCGAGGAGACGGTTCAGTCCATTGCCGAAACGTTCCTGCATGGCTTGGTCGTCTCGCCATCGCTCGCGGGGGTCATTCGCGCTCTGCCCCTGGTCGTTTCTCTCACTGTGGTCACCGGACTGCACGTGGTGTTGGGCGAGCAGGTGCCCAAGATCGCCACCCTGCGCGGGCCGGAGGGGGTGGCTCTGAAGGTCGCGCCGTGGATGGACCTGTTCCGGCGTGCCTTTCACCCTTTCGTCTGGCTGTTGGACCGTGTGTCGAGTGGGGTGGTGCGCCTTCTAGGGATGGAGCCTGTGGGTAGCCACTCGACGATCTATACCGTCGATGAACTGCGTCAGATTGTCCGCGAGAGCGAAGAGCTTGGCGTGCTTGAGGAAGAGGAGGAGCATATGCTGCAGGCCGTCTTTGACCTGCGGGCTATCCGCGCCTCCCAGGTCATGGTGCCACGGACGGAGATGGTCTGCGTTCGGGGTGATACCAGGCTGGCGGAGCTGGTGGAGCAGGCGGCCGGCACCTCTTTGACCAAGTTCCCGGTTTTTGAGGACGACCTGGACGAGATCGTGGGTGTGGTCCACGTCAAGGATATGGTCCGACCGATCCTGGAGCAGCGCGCCGACCTTACCGCTCGTGAGTTGATGCGCGAGGTGCTCTTTCTGCCAGAGACCGTCTCCGTAGGCGAGTTGCTGACCGCCCTCCGCCGTGCCCGTCAGCACATCGCCATCCTGGTCGACGAGTACGGCGGGACTGCCGGGCTGGTCACGCTGGAGGACCTGCTGGAGGAGATCGTCGGCGATGTTCAGGATGCTTTCGACAAGGAGGAGCCCACCATCCGCTGGCTGCAGGACGGCAGCGCGCTGATCGACGGGCTGGTGCAGATCGACGAGGTCAACGAAATGTGCCAGGTCTCTCTGCAGGACCCCTATTACACCACTATCGGTGGTCTGGTGATGGGGCGTTTGGACCGGGTGCCGGTGGTGGGGGACGAGCTGATCTTGGAGGACGGAGCGGTGCGGCTCCGGGTGGAAGAGATGGACGGACTGCGGGTGGCGCTGGTCCGGCTCATCCGCACGAACTCTTTGCCAACCGACGAGGCCACAGCCTGAGCGATGGTCGAGGTCCACGTTGGTGACGTTGTGCGGATGCGCAAGCCCCACGCCTGCGGCGGGAGCGAGTGGGTGGTGACGCGGGTGGGGGCTGACATCGGCATCCGTTGCCTGACCTGTGGGCGGCGGGTGATGTTGCCCCGCTCCCGCTTTGAGAAGCGCGTCAAGACGGTGCTCGGTCAGGGAGACGTGGTGAAGTAGGGGACGTCAGAGCGCTGTGGAAGGTCGCGTGGGCGCGCGAACAGGCCCTAGGTGTATCGAGCACGAATAAGGAGGAACAGGGAAATGGAAAAACGCTTTCGTATTCTGCGCATCGTCGCCACACTCTACAAAATATTGGCCTGGGTCGTGCTGGTCACGGGCATACTCTCGGCGGTGGGCACTCTCATCGCCGGTATCGCCGGCGGGGCATTGATTCCCCAGCAATACAGCCGGGCGCTTCCTGCTGTGAGCGGCATGTTATGGGGAATCATGGGCTTTCTGGTCGCGCTGCTGCTGTCGGCCTTGTACTTTGTCGGGCTCTATGCCCTGGGAGAGGTGCTCTGCCTGTTTCTGGCGATCGAGGAGAACACGCGCGAGACCACCCTTTGGCTGCGTCGTCAGGGTGGGGCACAAGCCGCCGCCACGGTCATTGCGCCCAGGCCGCCGGCCTAGAGCTTATCCCGTCCAGATAGTCTGCGCGCGGTCGGGGCCGACGCCGACCAGAGTGACGGGCAGGTTGACCGCATTCTCGATGACCTCGATGTAGGCTTGGGCTGCGGCTGGCAGCTCTTCGCGCCGTCGTGCGGCTCCCAACTCCTCCGACCAGCCGGTCAGCTCTTGGTAGATCGGTCGGTAGTGGGCTAGCTCTTCTACCCCGAACTCGGCCGGGAAGCGCGTGGTCCGTTTGCCGTCCCGCTCATAGGCCACTGCCACCAGCAGTGGATCGATGGAGGTGAGGACGTCGAGCTTGGTCAGTGCCAGTTCGGTCAGGCCGTTGACCTGGGCGGCGTAGCGCAGGATGGGCAGATCGAGCCAGCCACAGCGGCGCGGTCGGCCGGTCGTGGTGCCGTACTCTGCGCCGGCCTCCCGTAGCCGCTCCCCCACCGCGTCCAGGAGCTCGGTGGGGAAGGGACCCCCGCCGACGCGCGTGGTATAGGCCTTGGCGACCCCCACCACCCGGCTCACCTCCCGTGGCCCAAAGCCCAACCCCGCCAGTGCCCCTCCGGCGATGGTGGTGGAGCTGGTGACGTAGGGGTAGGAGCCGTGGCTCAGGTCGAGCAGCGTCCCCTGTGCCCCTTCGCAGAGTACTATCCGACCCGCGGCTAGCGCCTCTGCCACCAGCGCCGACCCGTCCACCAGGTGGGGTCGGAGGCGGTGGGCGTAGGCGACGTAATCGGCGGCGATCTCGGCCGCCGGCAATGGAGCGAGGCCATAGTGGTTCTGGAGCAGCCGGTTGTGAGCCTGGACGCGCTCCAGCACGCGCTTGCCCAGCTCCTGGGGGTCGCTCAGTAGCGCGGCGCGCAGCCCCAGGCGTGCTGCCCTGTCGGCGTAGGCGGGGCCGATCCCACGGCGGGTGGTGCCGATGGCCGCCTTGCCGCGGCTGGTCTCCCGTGCGCCGTCCAGGGCGCGGTGTGTGGGTAGGATGAGGTGGGCGGCGGCCGCTAGTTTGACCCGGCCTGGCCCCACGTCCACCCCCAGCGCCGCCAGTTCATCCAGCTCGCTGACCAGCCGGGCGGGATTGACCACGACGCCCGCTCCGATCAGACAGGTCGCTTGGGCGTGGAGCACCCCCGAGGGCACCAGGTGGAGTTGGAGCTTGTGCCCCCCGGCGACCACCGTATGGCCGGCGTTATCTCCACCGTTGTACCGCGCCACCAGGTGGGCCTGGCGGCCCAGGTTGTCCACCACTCGGCCCTTTCCCTCGTCCCCCCATTGGGCTCCCACAACGATCAACGCCGGCATTTCGCATTCCCTACTGGACAAGCGGCAGCCGCATGACGAACGTGCTGCCCTTTTCTACCTTGCTCTCCACCCATATCTGCCCGCCGTGTGCCTCGACCGTCAGCTTGCAGAAGGATAGCCCCAGGCCGGTGCCGCGGCGGCGGCCAGTGGGTGAGAGCTGCTGGAACTTTTTGAACAAGTTTCGTTGTTCCTGCTCCGGGATCCCTGGTCCGTTGTCGCTGACGCCGATGAGCATGGCCTTCCCGGCGCTCGCGGGGTCGGGCTGGACCCACAGGCGAACCAGCCCGCCGTCCGGCGTGAACTTGATGGCGTTGTCGAGCAGATTGTCCAATACCCTGCCCATCAACTTGGGATCGACGGTCAACTGCGCTGTGTCGGGCTCGATCGAGACCTCGATGCGGATGCTGGCTGCCGTGGCCAGTGGGGTGATGCGGGAGACGGCGTCCTGCAACAGCGTGGTCGCGTCGACCGCACGAACTTGGATAGGCATCTTGCCGCTCTCTAATTTGTTGATGTCGAGCAGTTCGTTGACCATGCGCAGCATTCGCTGGTTGCCATTGTGTGCCAGTTCTATCAACTGGAGGAGATTTTTTGTCTCCCCAGTCTTGATACCGCTCTCGATCATATCCAGGCTGCCTTGCAACACCGTGAGTGGTGAGCGCAGATCGTGGACCATCATATGCATCAGCTCGTCCCGCAGCCGTTCCAATTCCCTCTCCTCCGTCAGGTCGCGGAAGACAAGCAGCCAGCCGGTGATGGTCCTGTCCTGACCGCGCACCGGGGTCAGAGTGCGCTCGACGGGCCGCTCTGGCGGGCCGGGCACTGTGATCGTCTCTCTTTTGGAGACATCGTCTCCCCCGGTCAGCGCCTGACAATCATCTTTCAAGCCTGTCTCTGTGTACCCGATCCGCTCCAGCAGCT
>JAOZPF010000105.1:0-5523 GCA_029932895.1 Anaerolineae bacterium
GACGACATAGAGAGGCTGGGCGCCGGAACGGACCACCCAGGCGACACAAGACTCGACCACGGCCCGACCCCAGCCACGCCCGCGGGCCTCGGGTGCAGTCCAGACATAGACCTCGGCAAAGTGTGGCGAGTGCCAGTTGAGCCCTGCCGCGGCGGCGACACCGCCCCGCGAGCGAATGACGAAACGGGGGGAACCGTCGACAGCGAGGGTGGGTGTCACCAGGACGTTGATCTGGGGATGATAGCGGCGCAGGTCGAGCCGGTAGATGCGATGGGTCTCGACCCGCTCAGTTTCCAAAGCTTCCTCTACCGGCGCGCGCAACTCGAGGGTGGTGACGAGGTAATAGGGCCGCTGGGGGTCAAGCCCACGCTGCAGGAGCGATGCCGCCGCGTCCGGGCTGCGCGCGCGGAGAACCGCCAACAGCCGGAACAGGTCGCGCCCGGTCTGGCAGACGGCCATAAAGCCCTCTGGCTTGCCCTTTACCTCCTCCACAAAGAGACGGGTCCGCACCTCGTCGTGGTAAAAAGCATAGTAGGCCGCCATACCGTCGCGGGGCGCGGAAAGGTCCAGCAGGAGGCGAATCCGCTGGCGGGGCTCGTC
This sequence comes from Anaerolineae bacterium, assembly GCA_029932895.1. GTDB lineage: Bacteria > Chloroflexota > Anaerolineae > B4-G1 > DUEL01 > JAOZPF01. The sequence goes on from JAOZPF010000105.1 coordinate 601, forward strand.
CCGGTTAACAACCATCCCCGCTCCCCAGCTCATAATACCAGAAAAGCGCCACCTCTCCCGCCGTCACGTCGTCGTTAGCGTAATAGTGATCGTCCACCCCACAGGGCACGAAACCCCGCTTGCGGTAGAAATTGATGGCATCCCAGTTGTTGGTCTGGGTCTCTAGCGCCAGAGCGCGCAGCTCTCGCTCCCGCCCCCAAGCGACGGCGGCCTGTAGCAAGGCGGTGCCGACCCCCTGTCCGCGGTAGGTCCGATGGACCAGCAGGTTCCAGATAAAGCCGGCGTTCCGCCAGGTCTGCTCTTCCAACTCGACGAACCCCACCGGGCTGCCCGCGGCCTCGACCGTGAACCCCTCCCGCGCCCCCGCCGCCAGGTTTCGCTCCAGTTCCTCCCACTCCTGGGCCGTTGGGGCAAAGTGAGTCGAGCGGAAGGGCGGCTCCAGCCGCCGCGGGGCGAGACGCCAGGTCACTGCCAGGCCGTCCACCATCTTTTCAACCACCAGCGCCCAAGAAGAGACGATCTCCAGGTCCAGCTTTCGCAACTGGCGGACGTCCCCAGGATGCAGGGGGCGGATAGTCCAGGAAGGCAGGGCTTGCTGCTCCACCTATTCCTCCCCTGTCAGCCGCTGGTGGAGGGTCAACCCCTGGCGGATGACCTTGCGATCCAGCCAGTAGAGCTCAGAGGGCAGGTCGCTGGGGGACACCCACCGCGCGGCCAGAACCTCGCCACTGAGGTGGTTCACCTCCCCCTCCGCCGTGCACAGGAAGTTGGTCTCCAGGTGGCCTGGTGGGCCATCCAGTTCGAGCAGCAGCGGCGGGCCGACCCGCACAGCCAACCCCACCTCCTCCAGCAGCTCTCGCCGCAGCGCGTCCTGGGGCCGCTCCCTCCGTCGCACCCAGCCGCCAGGCAGCCCCCACGGATGGCGGGCGCGGAAGACATGCTCCAGCAGCAACACCTCGCCCCTCTGGTTCAGCACCACCCCGGTCACGCCGACGGTGAAGCGGGCCGAGACCAGCCCGACCATGACGACGAGCAACGAGTGGAGAGCGGGAAAGCGGCGCATCAGTCGGGCAATGGATGACTTCAATCTCACAGGAAAACCGCTGCCTAGGGATACACCCGCTTCAGCATCCGCGGGAAAGGAATCGTCTCCCGCAGGTGGTCCAGGCCGCAGATCCAGGTCACCGTCCGCTCCACCCCCAGGCCAAATCCAGAATGGGGAACCGAACCGTAGCGGCGCAGGTCGATGTACCACTCGAACGATTCACGCGGCAGGTTCCACTCCTCCAGCCGCTGCAGGAGCAGGTCTGGATCGGAGATGCGCTCGGAGCCGCCGATGATCTCGCCGTACCCCTCCGGTGCCAACAGGTCGACGCTCTTGGTGACCTCGGGCCGGTTGGGCCATGGCTCCATATAGAACGCCTTGGCGACGGTGGGGTAGCCATAGACAAAGACCGGTTTCTCGAACCGTTTGGTCAACTCCGTCTCGTGGGGAGAACCAAAGTCGTCCCCCCACTCCAGATCCAGGAGCGCTCGGAGCGCCGGGTCGTCGGATTGCGCACGGATGTCGGCAATGATCTCGACCGCCTCGTCGTAAGAGATGCGGGGGAAGGGAGGGACCACCTTTTCCAGAAAGGCCGTATCACGGCCCAGTAGCGCCAGCTCTGGCCCCCGCTCCCGCAGGCAGGTCTGGACGATATGGGAGACGAACTGCTCCTCGATCTCGATCAACTGCTCCAGATCGCAGAATGCCGCCTCCGGCTCCACCATCCAGAACTCGGTCAGATGGCGGCGAGTCTTGGACTTTTCGGCGCGGAACGTGGGACCGAAGCAGTAGACGCGGCCAAAAGCATAGATGTCGGCCTCGTTGTAGAGCTGACCCGACTGGGCGAGATAGGCCGGCACGCCAAAGTAATCGGTCTCAAAGAGCGTGCTCGTCCCCTCACAGGCAGCGGGGGTGAGAATCGGCGTGTCCATATTGATGAACCCGTGACCGTCCAGCCAGTCACGGATGGCGCGGATGACGGTGGCCCGCACGCGCAGCACGGCCCACTGGCGCTGGGAGCGCACCCAGAGGTGGCGGCGGTCGAGGAGAAAGTCAACCCCGTGCTCCTTGGGCTGGATGGGGTAGCCGTGGGCCACCTGGATCACCTGTATGCCGGTGACGCCTAGCTCGTAGCCGCCGGGCACACCAGGGGCACGCCTGTCCCGGCGGACGAGCCCGCTGATAACAAGGGATGACTCCTGGGTCAGCTCCCGCGCGGCCTCGAACACCTCCGGTTCCACCTCCTGCTGAAGGACAACGCACTGCACAAAGCCGCTGCCGTCCCGGACCTGAAGGAACTGGAGCTTGCCCTTGTCGGTGCGATTGTGCAGCCACCCTTGGATACTGACCTTTTGACCCTCGTATTGGGCAATCTCTTGGATGCGAATTGTCTTGGGCATACACTTCTCCTTGTATTAGGTGGCTACAGGAGGAATTGTACCGCAGAACGGAGAGAGGGGCAAGAGAAAAAGCCAGACGCTCACTTGACGGAAGGGACGAGTTGGGTTAGAATACACGCCGCACGGCCAGGTGGGCTTTGTCCCGCCTTTTTGATTGTCAGGGAAGGTCGAGGTCTACCGGCCTAGTTATCACGGAACGGAGTGGAAAGATGACACAGTTGGAACTATACGCCGAGCCGCGGACTGTCGTGGGCAAGCAGGTGAAGCGATTGCGCGCGGAGGGCTGGGTGCCGGCAGTTCTGTACGGCCCCAACGTGGAGAGCCGGCCTTTGCAAGTCAAACTAGGGGCGGCGGAAGAGGCGCTGAAGCAAGCGGGGACCAGCCAGTTGATCTCGCTCGCCATTGCCGGCGCCGACTCGCCGGTCCAGGCCATCGTGAGGAGCCTGCAGCGAGATGCCATCCACAGGAACCTGCTCCACCTTGACCTCTATCAGGTAGAGATGACCAAGACGATCACCGTTGAGGTACCTCTGCTCCTGGTGGGCGAGTCTCCCATAACGGAGCAAAAGTTGGGCATTCTCCTGCAGGGGCTCCAGTCGGTAGAGGTCGAGTGCCTTCCCGGCGACCTGATCGACGCTATTGAGGTGGACCTAGGGGAGCTGACCGAGGTGGACCAGCAGGTCGTCGTAGGCGATCTAGCCATTCCATCCACCGTGCGCATCCTGACCGACCTTAACGAGATGGTAGTGCGAATGAACCCCCTGGCGGAGGCCGAAGAGGAAGAAGAAGAGGAAGTACTCGAAGAGGGCATCGAGGCCGAGCCGGAGTTGGTGGGGCGCGAGGAGGAAGAAGAGGGAGAAGAGTAGCCAGCTCTTCCCGCGTCGAACGAGATGCCAAAGAGGCGAGGGGAATTCCCCCTCGCCTCTTTTTTGGTAACCAGGGCAACTAGAGCGGCTCGAAGCGGGAGGTAAAATGACGCAGGAGTTTGGGCTTGGAGACATAGCGCAACCCACCGATCTCTTCACGCCGCTCGTATAGCTGCTTGCACACCTGCACCACGTACTCTAAATGTGACTGAGTATAGACCCGGCGCGGGATTGCCATCCGCACCATCTCCAGCGCCGGGTAGACCACCTCGCCCGTCTCCGGGTCCTCCTCGGCGAACATCACACTGCCAACCTCCACAGCGCGGATGCATCCCTCCAGATAGAGAGCGCAGGCCAGAGCCTGACCAGGCAACGCGCTCTGGGGAAGGTGGGGCAGAAAGCGCAGAACGTCCAGGTAGACAGCGTGACCGCCAGGAGGCTCCAGGATGGGAATCCCCTCCTCTACCAACCGGTCGGCCAGATACTTGGTGTGACCAATGCGGTAAGCCAAGTACTCCTCGTCTAGCCCTTCCCACAGCCCCCGCGCCATCGCCTCCAGGTCCCGTCCTGCCAGCCCGCCATAGGTGGGGAACCCCTCGCGCAGGATCAGCTCCTGGCAGACCTGTTGGTAGAGCTGTTCATCGTTCATCGCCAGGAAACCGCCGATATTGACCAGGGCATCCTTTTTGCCGCTCATCGTGCAACCGTCGGCGCAGGCAAAAACCTGACGAGCGATCTCCAGCACGGGCATAGCGGCGCACTCTGGCTCGCGCAGTTTGATAAAGTATGCGTTCTCGGCATAGCGACAGGCGTCGATGAAAAAGGGAATGCCATAACGATGGTAGACCTCGGCCGTGGCGCGGATGTTCTCCAGCGAGGCTGGCTGCCCGCCGCCCGAATTGTTGGTGAGTGTCATCATTCCCACGGGTATATTCTCGGGGCCGGTCTCTTGGATGAACGATTCCAGCTTTTTCACGTCCATGTTCCCCTTGAAGGGGTGGTGGCTGGTGGGGTCGAACGCCTCGTCGATCACCAGGTTAGCCACCCGTCCGCCCCGTGCCAGGACGTTGGCCTGGGTGGTGTCAAAATGCATGTTGGAGGGGACCACCTGTCCGGGCTTGACGGTCACGGCAAAGAGGATATTCTCGGCGGCCCGGCCCTGGTGGGTGGGGACAAAGTGGCGGAAGCCAGTGATCGACTGGATCGCCTCCTCCAGGTTAAAGAAATTGCGCGCCCCGGCGTAGGACTCGTCGCCCTGCATAATGCCGGCCCACTGGCTGTCCGACATCGCCGCCGTACCAGAGTCGGTCATAAAATCGATGTAGACATCTTCCGCACGGATGTTAAAGGTGTTGTACCCGGCCTCCTCCAGGGCCCGTTGCCGCTCCTCGCGCGACGTCAGGCGGACCGGTTCGACGACCTTGATGCGGAAAGGTTCGGAAGGGAACTGAGCCATGTTAATCTCCTTTCTTCGTCTCGCTTTACCTAGAGCCAAGTGTAGCACTTTTTCCCGCCGGAGGCAATCGGGATTATCCCAGAACGTAACTGCCCAGCCCATCTTCCCAGTTAGCTTCTCCGCGAATGGGAGAAGGGAAGATGGGGGTTTGCGGGC
>JAOZPF010000105.1:5533-8689 GCA_029932895.1 Anaerolineae bacterium
CCCCCCCCCCAAACCCCCCGCCACTCCCCTTCCTGACACAGGAGAGGCAACGGAGAAGGAGCAGCCTGAGCAGCAGTTACCCCAGAACAATGCACCTTTCCAGTGTGCCGTTTGCAACGAGAGGGGCGAAGAATGTCACTACCCCAGGAGGCGGAATTGTGCTATAACAGGCAGGAGGCAAGATGCAACATGCAGGAGGAGTCCGAATGAAACGACTGTTGTCCGGCAATGAAGCGATAGCGCTGGGGGCCTGGGAGGCGAGGGTTCGTTTTGCCTCCGCCTACCCCGGCACCCCGTCCACCGAGATTCTGGAGGCGCTCTCCCAGTACGCGGGCCTTCGCGCCGAGTGGGCCAGCAACGAGAAGGTCGCACTCGACGCCGCGGCTGGCGCTGCTTTCGGGGGGGCCAGAGCGCTGGCGGCGATGAAACACGTCGGCGTCAACGTCGCCGCCGACAGCCTGATGTCCCTCTCCTACACGGGCATCAAGGGCGGATTGGTGGTGGTGAGCGCCGACGACCCCGGCGCGTTCTCCTCCCAGAACGAGCAGGATAACCGGCAGTACGCCCGGCTCGGCAAGTTCCCCTGCCTGGAACCGGCCGATAGCGAGGAGGCGCGCCAGTTCACCCGCCTGGCCTTTGAACTGAGTGAGCGGTTCCAGTGCCCGGTGATGCTCCGCTCCACCACCCGCCTATCCCACTCCAAGTCGGCGGTGGAGGTGCAGATGCCGGAGGCGGCGCGCGAGCTGGAGCCCCTGCCCCCCTTTGAGCGCCATCCCGACCAGTATGTCATCATCCCCGCTACCGCCCGCCGCCGTCACCCCGAGATCGAGCGGCGGCTGCTCGACATCGCCGCCTGGGGCGAGACCGGATCAGTCAACCGCATCGAGTGGGGGGACAAAGCGATAGGGATCATCACCAACGGCATAGCCTACCAGTATGTACGCGAGGTCCTGGCGGGGTTCTCCATTCTCAAGCTGGGAATGACCCACCCTCTGCCCAAAAAGATGATCCGCGAGTTCGCCGCTCAGGTGGGAAAACTAGTGGTCGTGGAAGAGCTAGACCCCTTTGTCGAGGAACAGGTACGGGCGATGGGCATCCCGGTCGTCGGCAAAGAGTTCTTTCCCCTCACCGGCGAGTTCACTCTGGCGCGGGTGCGCGAGGCAGCCACCAAGGCCGGCCTGCCCGTCCCAAGCCTCCCGCCACAAACCCCGGCTAACCCTCGACCATTGGACCTCGATGTTCCCGCCCGCCCGCCCGCTCTCTGCCCCGGTTGCCCCCACCGCGCCTTTTTCTACGACCTCAGCCGCTGGCGACGGCAGGCGGTCTTTGCCGGCGACATCGGCTGCTACTCGATGGGGGTGCTTCCACCCTTCAAAGCGATGGATATGCTGATCTCGATGGGCGCCAGCATCGGGATGGCCCACGGCCTGAAGCAGGCCGGCGCGCAGGAAAAGATCATCGCCACCATCGGCGACTCGACCTTTTTCCACTCGGGACTTGCGCCGCTCGCCAACGCCGTCTACAACCAGAGCAACATCGTCGTGGCTGTGCTCGACAACCGCATCACAGCGATGACTGGCGGACAGCAGAACCCCGGCACCGGCATCACCCTGCAGGGCGAGGAGGGAAAGCGCATCGAGATCGCGCCAGTCGCCCGCGCCCTGGGCGTGGAACATATCTGGGAGGTGGACGCCTGGGACGTCAAAGCGGTCAACGAGGCGCTGAAGGAAGCGATGGCGGTGGAGCAGGGACCGTCCGTGCTCGTGGTCAAGGGGGCCTGCGTCTTTACGCCCTACTTCCACCGCCGGCCGGTCGTGGCGGTCGATCTCGACACCTGCACCGCGTGTGGCACCTGCTTCCGCGTGGGCTGCCCCGCGATCCTCAAGAGCGAGGTCGTCCACCCCAAGACCGGCAAGCACAAGGCCACCATCGACCCGCTGCTCTGCACCGGCTGCACTGTCTGTCAACAGGTCTGCCCGGTAGACGCGATCTATGAGGTGGGAGAGGGCGAGTGAGGATAGATATGGAGAACAAGAGTAACTTTCTCTTTGTCGGCGTCGGCGGGCAGGGCATCCTGACCGCTTCCGACATCGCCGCCCAGGTCGGGCTCGACCTGGGGCTGGAGGCAAAGAAATCGGAGGTGCACGGCTTTGCCCAGCGCGGTGGTGTGGTGGAAAGCCACGTCCGCTGGGCCCCCACGGTGGGCTCTCCCACCTGCGAAAAGGGCACAGTGGACATTCTCGTGGCCTTTGAGCTACTGGAGGCAGCCCGCTGGATCGATTGGCTCAAGCCCGGCGGCACGCTCATCGTCAACGACCAAAAGATCGTGCCGATGTCAGCCAGCGTGGGGGACGCTGTCTACCCGGAGCGGGAAGCGATCCTGGAAGCGCTGCAGGCACGCGCCGGACGGGTCATCGTCATCGACGGCCTCGGCCTGGCGGAACGGGCCGGAACGACCCGCGCCGTCAATACCGTCGTCCTGGGCGCGCTCTCGGCCCTGCTTGACACTCCGCCGGACGTGTGGGAACAGGCTATCGTGCGCCGCGTCCCGCCCCGCTATGCCGACATCAACCGCGTGGCCTTCCAACTGGGACGGGAGACGGTCGAGTAAAGCGCGCAGTGGTCAGGACGGTCCGCGTTCTCCTCGTCGGCCTGGGCAACCTGGGCCGCCGGTTCTGCGACCTGCTGGTCGAAAAGGGCACCCACGTCGAGGCTCGATACGGTCTGCGGTTGCTCCTGGTCGGCGCGGCCGACAGCCGGGGCGCAGCCTACAGCCCGCTGGGGCTGGACCCCGCCCGCATCTCTGCCCTCAAGCAGACAGGCTGCAGCGTCGCCAGCCTGCCGCACGTGGGACGGCGCAACCAGACCGGCACCGAGCTGGTCGCCAGCGCCGAGGCGGACCTGCTGTGCGAGGCCTCACCAGTAAACCTGCGCCAGGGGGCGGAACCGGGCCTGACTCACATCCGCACCGCTCTGGAGCACACCCTCCACGTGGTCACCCCCAACAAGGGACCGCTCACCCTGGCCTACAGCGAGCTCCACGCGCTGGCTGCCCGCCACGGGGTGCAACTCCGCTTTGATGGCACAGTCGCCGGGGGGCTGCCCGCCATCTCCATCGGCCAACGGGACCTGCGCGGGGCGACCATAACAGCCATC
>JAOZPF010000105.1:8699-9240 GCA_029932895.1 Anaerolineae bacterium
CATCGAGGCCGTCCCCAACCTCTCCACTGGCTATGTCCTGGAACTGCTGGGGGACGGGCTGACCTGGGAGGAGGCCACCGCCCAGGCTCGCGCCGAGGGTGTACTGGAGGCCGATCCATCCCTGGACCTGGAGGGGTGGGATGCGGCAGCCAAGCTGGTCATACTGGCTAACAGCGTGATGTCCATCCCCGCCCGGCTGGAGGATGTCGAGCGTGTGGGCATCACCGGCCTGAGCGGCGAGCAGGTGCGGGCGGCACGGCAGCAGGGGCGGACCTATAAGCTGGTGGCACGCGGAAGCGATAGCGGCCTCCGCGTCGCTCCCATCCCCCTCCCCAGCGATCACTTCCTGGCTCGGCTGGGCCGTAAGCAGATGGGGGTCATCTACTACACCGACATCTATGGTACGCTGATGACTGCTATCGAGGAGCCCACCCCCCTGCCATCGGCAGCCACAATGCTGAGGGATATTCTGGACGTGTATTCGTCGGTAGTCTCCCCCAACCGTATTGACGTATAGTGGTATAATGGTATGGCGATCATC
>JAOZPF010000106.1 GCA_029932895.1 Anaerolineae bacterium
CCTCGCTATTTCGCGATGACCTTGGCTCGTCCCGGTCACCTCGCGCAGGCCAATTATATCAGAAACCGACGGGAGGACAAGCGCGTTTTCTGATCGGGCTCGTCTCACCCTTGGGACGGCATTGGCGCTCGCACCGGGATCAGGCTCCCAGCAGCACAACGCCGCCGAGCACGACGAGTATGCCCACAACGTGCCGGAACGACAGCGTCTCACCAAACAGCAGCCAGCCAGCCAGGGCCAACAATCCAGCCGACACCCCTACCCAAAGCGCAAAGATGACGGCCAGTTCAGCGCGGCGCAACAGTATGGCAAATAGAATCAGCGAAACGCTATAGAGGAGCAGGCCAGCCCCCATGCCAAGCCAGCGGTCCGTCTCCGCCCACCACTTGAGAGCGAGATCGCCACCTAGTTCCAGGGCAGCGGCGGTCAGCAGCATTCCCCACAATGTCCAATCGACCGAGCGGGCCATAACATCACCTCCATTTCCAATCGAAGGGAGTATAGCCCCAGAGACGCACACGGCAAATAGTCGGGAGCGCCGAAGGTCCTCCAGCTACGCGGCCGGCGGGTGCGTTTCAGTTTTGGGGCGAGTTGCCCGGCAGGGGAGACGCGAAGATGGGGAGACGCAAGTCCGTAGCCTGGAGGTCGCGCTTGGAGCACGACGTCACTATGGAATATAGGCTTTAGCCGGTTCGTGCCCGTAGCATAGGCCCTTGTGGCCGTCTTGTGGCCGTCCACGGGCACGAACCCCTATGCTACGATTCGAGAGCGGCGACCTGCTCAAGGAGTAACTTTTCAATGAGCATTTGCAGGTATAACCCCAAAAGGGCTTGCGCAAGCGCGACCTACGGACTGTTCTCCCCCAAAGTGAAATGCACCCCGGCCGGCTCGTCGGGGTCGGGGGTCGCCTCAGCAGGGCGCAACCACTGGGCCAGCGTCTGCTGCAAGTGGGACTGGCGCTGGCAGGCCGGGCAAAGCCCGTCGACGGCAACAGCAGTCTCCCGTCCGCAGCGCTGACAGCGGACGGTCTGAAAAGAGTGCAACACAACAGGAACATGCCCCGGTCCCACTCCCTCCCGCTGCACCGCGCTCTGCGGGCAGAGGTCCACGCACTGATTGCAATCTGTGCAGAGCACAGGGTGAAAGAGGAACTGCACACCGCCCTCGATCGGCTCGCGGCGCAATGCGCCGGTGGGGCAGAAGCGAGCGCAGAGTGACTCGGCGTCCTGGCAGTCATCGCAGGCCTGAGTGATGGTATAGCGCGGGAAGGCTACTTGTTGACCGTTCACAGCCTGCAAGAGCGCCTGGCGCGCGGCAGGCAATTGCACATCAGCAGCAGACGACTGCTCGGATAGAAGAGGGGCCAATCGCTCGCTCACCGCCCTGCCTGCCTGCGCTCCCAGCAACTTGAAGAACCCCCGCCGGTCCAGCGAACTTTGCAGCGGGCTGGTCAGAGCGCTGAGGGCAGACCGCGGGTCGGCTGACTCCCGCGTCGGCGTCCGCTCCCACTGCACATTGAGCACACCCGACCAACGCGCCTGGGCGCGGTCCACCTGTGCCGCTATCAGGGAGCCGGCACCGATGGGGCAGGTAGAGCAGTCGGCGGCGTGAAAGGTCAGCGCCGTGACGCCCCGCGCCGCCAGCGTCAGCAGCAGGTCATCGTTCAGCAACCCCAGACAGGGCAACTCCAGGTCGGCAGGGGCCGCGGCGTAGGCGCAACTTGCGTCCAGGTGCCCTTCGTGGGCCTGTTCGACAGCACGGGCCACGAGAGAGCTGGCCCACGGATCGTCGAGCGCAAAGACATCAGCAGGGCAGACCGCCAGGCATAGCCCACAACCCAGGCAGGCCTCCTCGTCCAAACGGAGCCCCTGCCCATCCAGGCGGACGGCCTGGGCGGGGCAGCTCTCCACACAGCGGCGACAGGTGGAGTGAGAGGAGCGCACTGCCAGGCAGCGGGCCGGCTCCAAGCGGATGGGGATATCCGACCAGTTCATCGCTCATTCCTGCGCGGGTAACTGTTCCCTCTCCTGGTCCAGGAAAGTGGAGAGGAGAAGAGCCAGGGAGCGGTAGAAACCCAGGCGGGCGTGCTCGGTCAGGTCGGCGGCGAAGCGGGGCAGCCAGGTCAGCAGGTGCTGGCGCAGGAAAACCTGCTGAGCGGCAATCGTCCCTTCATCCTGAGGCAACGCGGCCAGGAAAGCCATGAACTCTAACTCCGCCCCAACGTGGTCGGCCATCTTGCCCTCCAACTCCAGGCCCCACTGGCGGTAGAGGGCGTGCACGGCCTCGGCAGCCTGACCCATCAACGCTCCCTCACGGTAAGCCGACTCGTACGGCGGGCAGGGGAGGTGGGGATAGTTGCTGATGAATAGCCTGGTGTATTCCCCCTGAATCTGATCCAGCGGTACCTTTTCCAGGGCCTTGGTCTCTTGCAGCAACGGAGCCAGTGGCAGACTGCCATTTCCCCAGGACTCGGGGCAGGTCGCACCCAGCAGGTCCCGCAACCGTGCCGTGAACCCGGCACTGGGATAGGTGAATCCGTAGCCGAGAACGCGATACAAGACCGCCCGCAGATTATCCTCCACCTTTCCCTCCGCTCCCGACGGACCGAGCCCTACCAGGGGTAGGAGTACATGCCGGCCATCAGCACGTACTGACGCAACAAGTAGCCGCCGATCAGGACCAAGAGGCTGAGTACGGGCAGCAAGTAGACGGATATTCCGTGCCCTTTCAGGTGGTCACCGATCGCGATTGAGTATAACTCGCCAGCCAACGGCACAAGCAGCCCCAGGAAGACAAACCCGACCAGAAAACCAATGTTACCCAGCAGGTATTGGAGCGAGTGGGAAGCACCAGCCGGGCAGCAGGAGGCCGCGTTAAAGAAAGCCACCAGGACAATGATCTCGCCCACGATCAGCGCGGCGTCGACGCGCTCCAACGCCTCGATCAACGGCTCCTGGCTGCGGCGCAGGGTCCACAGGGCAAACATCAGGTAGGCACTGCCGGTAGAGAAAGCGGAGAAAGTAAAGAGCACCGGCAGGCCGGCTGTGTGCCAGAAAGCGATGGCCGGCACGGCAGAGATGAGAAAGCCGGTATAGGCCGTCACTCCAAAGCCAGTCAGCACGCCGATGGTGCCGGCCCAGCGTTGCCAGCGGTCAAGGAAGGAGAGGTATGGCGCGACGCGGTTCACCAGCGGCCAGTCCTTGATGTACGGCATCACATAGATGATGCTGGTGACCATAAAGCCACTGATGACCATGATGCCCCAAAATATCCAGGAGCGGGGGTTCATAAAGAAGAACACCGCCTTCAACGGCTGCAAAAGGTCAGCCAGCAAGAGGACCGTCCCTACAGCCAGGAAGCCAAAGCCAGAGAGGGCGGCAAAGATGCCCAACCGGCGACGGTGCTGGACGAACAGGTCCACCCCGATGCCGATAGCCCCGACAGCCCCGCCCAACCCTCCCAAGAAAAGGTAGGCAGCGATCATCCAGCCCCATGTGTTTTGTTGGATGTAACTCACCATTTTCCCTCCCCCTCGCTAGCGGATGTAAAAGACCTTGGGGCGCGGCCCCATCGATCCAATTGGCTGGGCCTGACCGGAGGTCACCAGGTGGTGCACCTCCGAATTGGGATCATCCAGGTCGCCAAAGATACGCGCGTGGGCGGGGCAGGTCTCGACGCAGGCCGGCTCCCGTCCCTCGCGGACGCGGTGCACGCAGAAAGTGCACTTGTCCACGTGGGGTACCCGGTGCTGCACATCCCCGCCGTATCTCTCCTGCGCCTCGTGAACCATATCTCGCTCGTAGCGATAGCGAGCGCCAAAGGGGCAGGCGACGATGCAATAGCCACAGCCCATGCACTTGTCGTAATCAACCAGGACAAAGCCATCCTCGGTCTTGTAGCTGGCTCCCGTGGGGCAGACGCGCACGCAAGGCGCGTCCTCACAATGCATGCACAGGCGTGGCAACAGCACACGACCCACGTCCGGGTACGCGCCGAAGGGGATATCCTCGACGTGGGTGCGGAACACGTCATCCCAGTAAGGAGTCTGGTTCTCCTCGGTACAGGCCGCGACGCAGGCGTTGCAGCCCATGCAGGTTCGCAAATCGATCACCATGCCATAACGGGCCATTTTTCACTTCCTCCTGGTTATGCCTTACGCACCCGAACCGTGAACTGGCTAGCCATTGCGCCCCCGGACGAGTTTTCGACCATGTGGGGCACCAGCTTGTTCCAGGCCGCCCCCACCCCGGCGGCCGTCCGCAACTGCTCGTTTTCGTGGCCAAAGTTGGAGGGGAAGAAAAGGGTATCCGGCCTGATCCACTCGGTGATAAAGACCTGAGCCTCAACCTCCTGACCGGAGCGGGTGTTGTGCAAGATGATAGTATCGTGGTTAAAGAGACCCAGTGGCTGCGCCCGCTGGGGGTTCATCCAGACGCGCATATAGATGTCTTCCTTCTGCTTGCTCAGAGCCATCAGCAGATCGTTATCCGCCGTCGAGGTGTGGGTCATGACGGCGGCCTTGCCGTAGACGACGTAAAACTCGTCGTCGGACAGTTGCTCTTGGCCCTCGCGGAAGACAGTTGGCACATAGGCCACCAGCGGGTCCAGCCCCGGCTGGTAAACACCGCTGCGCTGCTGGAAATCGGCAAAGAGCAGCGAGTAGAGTTCGATCCGCCCGGAGGGAGTGGGGGCCGGGTACTTGAAGGGGATACCCGCCTCCTCCAACAGTTCCTCGCGACTGTGAGCCAGCAACGCGCCTTCGGAGAGAGACCTGGACATATCTTCTGCCGACATACCCAGCCCGGCCGCGTGTTTGGCGATCGCCATCTGTTGCAGTGCCTCGGCGACCGACTTGCCGTTCTGCCGGTATTCGTCGATGGTCTGGAGCATCATCTCCGGGTCGGCGTGCATCATGCCAGCCATGGTCCGGATATACTGCTCGTAGATACCCATCCCCTGGGCCATGTCGAAAAAGATATCCAGAATGTGCTTGCCATCCACCACGGGCGCGACCGGCGAGCGGGTGACAAAAGCCAGGTCGGGCGACTCGGCATCCATCAGCACACCCGGCTTCTCCAGGTAGGTCAGGTCGGGCAGGATGACATCGGCGTAGGCCGCGGTGTCGCTGGGGAGCACATCCACGTCCACCACCAGTTTCAAGTTCTCGTTGCTCAGCAACTCCCGCCAGGTCTCGGCGCTGTAGAAACTGCGCACCGGGTTGAGGGCAGCCATCATCAAGCCCTTGATCTGATAAGGCTGACCGTTGTAGGTCAGGTCGCCAGCGACGGCCTCGGGCAGACCGAGGTCGGCAAAGAGGGGGAAGGGCACCGCGGGCTCCCCCTCCGCCCTGCGTTGCTCGTTCCAGGCGGCGGCGGCGCTGGGATGGCCATGGACCCACTTTTCCGGGTTCGCGGTCAGGTCGATGAGGAACATTGGCTTTTTGATCCCTGGCAGGCCGGGGGGCGTCTCGCCGTTCCAGATCGCCTCCCAGAAGCCCTTGATAAGCTCGCGCTGCCCGCCGTTAAAGAGCCAGCCGCCGGGCCGGTCAATGCCCCCTACCAGTGTCTGGATCATGGCCGCCACCTTCCAGGTCATGGGAGAGGTGTCGTAGCGGGCGTCGTGCCAGCCAGAGTTGACGGTGGCGGGCCGGGTATGGGAAAAGCTGCTGGCGGTCCAGGCGACCTTTTCCTCATCCACGTCGCAGACGGCGGCGGCCCATTCCGGCGTGTAATCGGCCACCCGCTCCTTGAGGAAGGCAAAGACCGTCTTGACCTGCCGGCCCTGCCACTCTGCCTCGGCCTCCAGGGCGGGGAAAATGACCTCACCCGCGACGCTCTGGTCATTGCGGTTGCTCACGCCTGGCACGGGCACCACCTCGCCTCCGTCGGCCCGATTCACAACGTAGAACGCCTGGCCCATCCCCGTCTCCTCGTCCACGTCCATAGCCAGCTTGAGCATCCCATCTTCCTCGTAAGCCAGGAACGGAGCGTTGGTGTGGGTTCTCAAAAAGTCGGCGTCATAGGTCTCGTCCACAATGACCTGACGGAGAACGGTCAGGAGGAGCGCCTGGTCGGTGCCGGGCTTGACCGGCAGCCAGACGGCGGCATGAGAGGCTACCTCGGAGAAGCGGGGGTCCAATGTGACAGAGGTGGCCTGCTCCAGGAGGCCGCGTGTGCAGGAGACGATCCGCCCGGTGGAGGCATTCACCGAGGAGTTGACGCGAAAGTTGATGCCGAACTTGGTGTTCTCGCAATCGGGGCCGATCTCGGCGTGGGCGTTAAAGGTGCCGACGACCGAGTCGATGCCCAGCACCTGACCGTACATACAACGCTGCACAGTGGAAGAGACCAGGTTGGGAATCTGAGAGGCCAGAATAAAGGGGAGCAGGTACGGAGCATACAGCGCGCAGACCAGCCAGCCGCCCATCACAGCCATCTCGTAGGGCTGAATCTGGTTCTCTTGCATTTTTTGCATGATATAGCCGTACGCCTCTTCCCATGTCGCTGCGCGAAAGTTCCACTCGCCCCGTCTGGAACCCTCGACACGGATGAGTGGCTGCTTGATGCGGTCGGGGCTATAGAGCAGGCGCAGGCCCGATTGCCCACGAGCGCACAGGTGGCCCTGGTTGTAGGGATGCTGCGGGTCCCCCTCGATCTTGACCGCGCGTTCCTGGCCGTCTATGCTTTTGACAGCGACCTGGATACCGCAAAAGTTGGGGCATATGTTGCAGACGTTGGGCCGCCATTCTATTTCGCCGGTTGTGGCTTGGGAGAGAGGAGAGGCCTCGACCTCGCTGCGCCGGAAACCGACAAAGTGCAGAAAGGTGAGCCCTGCCCCAGCCGCTGCGCCGGCCCTGAGGAAATTACGGCGCGTGACACCCATGCTGTCCTCCTTCTTCCGATAGTTATTCCCCGCTTTGGGGAAGGTGACTCGAACAATGCCCCACAACTATACTTTAACCAGCGCCACCCGTAAATAGGAAAAATCCCCCTTCGCGGGGGGGAAAATCCTCCTATTGCCGGGCCAATTGCTCCCCGTGGGGGACATCATCCGGCGAAGAGGCAGGGGGTTGCGAGCGACCAATCGAAAGGGCGTGCTCCCGTTCAATGCTCGTAGTGCGTGCTTGAGCGCGCCCTCCCGGCGCTGAAGCGCCCACTACTAACCGTCCGCCTGGCTTTCCGGACAGGCTCTGAGTAGGTGCGCCGCACTTGCAAAACAGGGCTTTCGAGCCAACGGGATAGTCTTGGGGAAAAAAGGCGGCTCCCGTGGGAGCCGCCGCGCCGGGGCAGGGCACAGCCCGCCTGGCGTGGTCTATCCGTCCAGCGGCGCCAGCCGTTTCTCCAGCGCGTAGCGGATCAGCCCAGCACGAGTGGAGATGTCCAGCTTTGCCATCAGCCTGGCCCGGTACTTGTCCACCGTCTTGGCGCTGAGGGACAAGGTCTGTGCGATCTCGCGGTTAGTGAGCCCCTGACCGATGAGGCTCAACACCTCCCGCTCCCGGTCGGTCAACTGCTCATAAGGCCCTCTCCCATCGCCCCCGTGGTTGTGGGCGGCGGCCTCGATGACCACACGGGCCACGCTGGGGTGGAGGTACCCCTCGCCATCGTAGACGGCCCGCACGGCTCGCACCACCTCGGACCCGCCGGCTTTCTTGACGATGTAGCCATCGGCGCCCGCCTTCAGGCAATGGAGGACATAGTCAGCGCCAGAATACTGGGTCAGCACCAGCACGCGGGTATCGGGATACTCCTGTTTGAGGCGGCTGGTCACCTCCGGCCCGCCCAGGCCGGGCATCGCCACGTCCAGCAACACCACATCGGGCTGGTGCTGCCGCACCTGAGCTATAGCTTCCAGGCCATCGGCGGCCTCCCCTACCACCTCCAGGTCGGGGTACATCTCCAGGAAAGCGCGCAAGCTCTCCCGCAGGACGGCATGATCATCTACCAGCAACACACGAATAGAGGGCATCTTGTTCTCTCTACCTTCCGTTGTCGTTCACCGCTACACTAGCCACGACACATGTCCCCTCACCGGGGGCAGACGTGATCTCCACCCGTCCGCCCACCAGCGAGGCCCGTTCCTTCATCCCCAGCAACCCCAACCCCGTTTGCCCGCCCTGGACCTGAGCGGTCTGGTCGATCTGAAAGCCCCGACCGTCGTCGCGCACTGCAAGAGTGGTCTGCCGATCGTCGCAGGAGAAACCAAGCCAGACGTTGTGGGCATCGGCGTGCAGGGCTACGTTCGACAGCGCCTCCTGGCCGATGCGGTACAGGATGATCTCCAGGTGGGGGGGCAGCCGTCGCGCCGACAGGTTTTCCTCCAAGTGAATCTGCACGCCGTCCTGTGAGAGCCGTTGCTGGGCGTAAGAGTACAGGGCAGCCACCAGGCCCAGGTCCTCCAGCAGGAGCGGGCGCAGGCCGAGGATGATGCGCTCGGCCTCCTCCACGGCGCGCAGAATGCCGTTGCGCACATGCTCCAGCCTTTGGGAGAGGGCTGCACTGGTCGGTTGCCCCGATACGAGGATTGCCTCCAGGTCGATGGAGAGAGCGGTCAGCGACTGGCAGACTTCATCGTGCAACTCGCGGGCAAAGTGGCGGCAGCGCTCGTCCTGGGCCACGACCACTCGCCGGAGAAGAGCTTTGCGGCGGGATTTGAGGCGCTCGATCTCGCTCTGCATGCGAGCGTTGGCGATAAGCAGGCCCAGTTGTCGCCCGGTCATGGCGGTCAGTTCCGCCGCCCGCTTGTCGAATCGCTCCCCTGGCCTGGCGACGACCCACAGCCGTCCCGCCGTCTCGCCCCCCATCTCCACCGGCGCGCCCAGCCATCCTGCCACCTTGCCGCCCTGGACGATCTCGTTCAGAGCAGCAAGATCGGCCAGCGCCGCCAGCGTCTCTGCGCTGGGTGATTGGCCCACCGACCATTCCGTTTGCAGCCGCAGCGTCCCCGGCGTCGGCTCCACCAGCCAGTTGACGCCGGCCGACTGCCCACCCACGCGGTTCAACAACTCAGTCAGCGCGTCCTGCACCCGCTCGTCCAGGCCGGGCGGCCAACAGGTGGGGCATAATATCTCTTCCGACTCGGCGGCCGGTTCCTGTTTCGAGCTTACCTCATCGTACATAGCGCAGTCGGGCTAGAGCCATTATCCTACTGTCCGCGCAGATAGTCAACCAACGGATCGCTGATGAGCGGCACGATGGAGGGCAG
>JAOZPF010000107.1 GCA_029932895.1 Anaerolineae bacterium
AGGGTGCTCGCCCGCCGCCTGACCCTCCTGCTCCCGCTGCTCGTCCTGAGTGGGACGCTCCTCTGGGCGTTGGCCTTCATCCGCATCTATACCCGCACCACCACGCGCGTCGCCGCCTCGCGCTGGATCTACGCCAACGTGCCCGCCGGCTCGGTCATCGCCAACGAGCACTGGGATGACGCGCTCCCGCTGCGCATCGAGGGGCGTAACCCCTTCGGCGGGACGTACCGGGGTCTGAGCAGCAGCTCGGACGGCCAGATGCAGAACTACAACGAGGACACGCCAGAGAAGCGGGCGCAGCTTTTCGCCTGGCTGGACGAGGCCGACTATATTATCCTATCCAGCAACCGGCTCTACGGCTCCATCGCCCGTCTGCCGGCCCGCTATCCGCTGACGACCGCCTACTATCGGGCGCTCTTCGCCGGGGAGCTGGGTTTCGAGCTGGCTGCCGACTTCACCTCCTACCCGGCGCTCGGCCCGTTCCAATTCCCCGACCAGGAGCTGCCCTACCCGTTGATGGGGGCGGCTTACGTGCACCAGACCGAGCCGATCCAGGTGGCCCTGCCCCCGGCCGAGGAGGCGTTCAGCGTCTATGACCACCCCCGCGTGCTGATCTTTCGCAAGACCCCCGCATATTCCCGCCAACGTGTGGAGGACGTGCTGGGGGGCATTGACGTGACGCGGGCACTGCACGGCCTCAAGCCGATCGAGGCCACCGCCGCCCCCGACCTGCTGGAGTTCGACCCCCAGACCTGGGCCGAGCAGCGGGCGGGCGGTACCTGGTCCGAGATGTTCGACCGGGGGAGCCTACTCAACCGCTATCCGGGCCTGGCGGCGGTCGCCTGGTGGGCGGCCGTAGGCGGGCTGGGCTGGCTGGCCTTCCCCCTCCTGTTCGTCGCGTTTCCCCGGCTGCAGGATCGGGGCTACGGGCTGGCGCGGGTGCTGGGGCTGGTGTTGCTGGCCTTCCTGACGTGGTTAGCGGCCAGCCTGCATCTCCTTCCGAACACGCGCGGGACGATCCTGCGCATGGTGACCCTGCTGGCCATAGTGGGCGGCGGGGTGGGGTGGTTCCGGCGGGGCGACCTGCGCGGCTTCCTGCGCGGCCGCTGGCGGCTCATCCTGTTGATCGAGGGGCTCTTCGCCCTGCTGTACGCGATGTGGATCGGTGTGCGCCTCCTGCATCCGGATCTGTGGCACCCGGTCGTCGGCGGGGAGAAGCCCATGGTCTTCGCCTATCTCAACGCGGTCATGAAGTCCACCTGGTTCCCGCCCTACAACCCCTGGTTCTCCGGCAGCTTCATCAACTACTACTACTTCGGTTTCATCATCGTCGGCACACTGATCAAATTGATGGGGACGGTGCCGGCGGTGGCCTATAACCTGGCGGTGCCGCTGGTGTGCGCGCTGACGGGCGTGGGGGCGTTTTCCGTGGCCTACAATCTCTTCGGCGGCCACCGGCGGGGCGTGCTGTTGGCAGGTGTAACGGCGCTCGTGTTCACCGTCCTGCTGGGCAACCTGGGGGTGGTCCACCTGATCCGCGTTTCCCTCATCAAGCTGGGCGGAGAGCCGTTCCCCAGCACCATCCCCGGTTTCGCCGAGACGGTGGCCATGTTCCGGGGGCTGTGGCAGGTGGTCGTCAACGGCGCTCAACTGCCGCTGCGCATCGAGTCCTGGTACTGGCACCCGACGCGCATCATCCCCGCCGCGCCAGGGGAGGCGGGGCCCATCACCGAGTTCCCGGCTTTCACTTTCCTCTACGCCGACCTGCACGCCCATATGCTCGCCTTTCCATTGATGCTCCTGGCGCTGGCGGCGATGGTCTACTGGGTGCGCACGCGCCACCCCCGTTGGCTCAGCCTGTTTATCGGCGGGCTGGCCATTGGTGCGCTCTATCCGACCAACACGTGGAACTACCCGGCCTTCCTCTTGTTGGGCCTGGCCAGCCTGGCGTTGGGGGCATGGTCAAGTCCCCAATCACAAATCACAAATTCCAAATCCCAAATCTTAGGTTTCAAGTCGTTGGTCTGGCGGGGTGTATTGTTGGTTGGTCTGGCGTACGGGCTTTTCCTGCCGTACCATTGGCACTATGCGGCGGGCTACACCTCGGTTGAGCTGTGGCGTGGGTCGCGGACGCCGTTCGATATCTATCTCTGGATCCACGGCATCCTGTTGTTTCCGTTGCTGACCCGGCTGCTGATCGAGGTCTACCGGCTTCAGATCGCGGATGGCGAGTTCACCGTGCGTAAATCGCGGCTCGTGCGGGTGGTGGGATTGGTGGGGCTGCTTGTCCTCCCGTTGGCGCTGTCCATCCTGGGGTATGAGGTGGCGTTGATGGCGGTGCCGGTGGCGGTGCTCGCCGGGTACCTGGTCCTGGTGCCGGGGGTTCCTTCCAGCCGCCGTCTGCTGTGGCTGATGGTTGGGGAGGCGATGGCCATGTGCCTGGGCGTCGAGATGATCGTGCTCAAGGGGGACGTCGCGCGCATGAACACCGTCTTCAAGTTCTACCTGCAGGTGTGGATCCTGCTCTCGGCCGCGGCGGGCGTCAGCCTGGCCTGGGTATATGAGCACGCCCGACGCTGGCGGGAGCAGTGGCGCCAGTTGTGGTGGATTGGGATGGGGGCGCTGATCGTGGGCGGGGCCCTGTTCCTCCCCTACGGCGTCCGCGCCCGGGCCCTGGACCGGATGGCGCCCCAGGTGGGGCTGACGCTGGACGGGATGGCCTTCATGGAGCACGGCGTTGTGTTCGACGGCCTCCCCGGGCGCGAGCAGCAGGAGATCGCGCTCGCCGGCGACTACGCCGCCATCCGCTGGATGCAGGACAACATCGAGGGGTCGCCGGTGGTCCTGGAGGGGTTGGGCTATCGGGAGTATCTGTGGGCCAACCGCGTGTCCATCTATACCGGTTTGCCGACCGTGATCGGTTGGCGCTGGCATCAGGTACAACAGCGCCTGGGCGTGCTGCCCGGTGAGATGGTGGACTGGCGACGGGATGACGTGCGAGAATGTTACGACACGACCGACGTCTCCCGGGCGCAGGAGATCCTGGCGCGTTACGACGTGCGTTACATCTATGTGGGCGAGTACGAGCGGGCCTATTACGACCCAGCGGGGCTGGCGAAATTCGATGCCATGGCTGCCCGGGGGTTGCTGCGGACGGTCTACGATGGGCTGGGGGTGAAAATCTATGAAGTGATTCTCACAAATCCCCCTCCGGCGGTGTATATAGAATAGACCGATGACTGACGTCGAGATGATCGCGCGGGCCATGGACGGGAACGAGGCGGCGCAACGGGCCCTTTACGAGGCACACCATGCGGCCGCGTTCCGCCTGGCCTACCTGCTCCTTCAGGAGACCTGTGACGCCGAGGAGGCCGTGCAGGATGCGTTCGTCTATCTGTTCTGTAACCTGCACCGCTACGACCCCGAGCGGGGAACTTTCTGGTCCTGGCTGCGCACCGTGCTGGTGAGCCGGTGTCGGAATAGGCGCCGGCGTCGGCGCTTGAGTTTTGTCTCGTTGGAGGTGCTTGATGACGCCGGGCAGACTCCGGCCGATCAACCGCCGGCCGGTGATCCGGCGAGTTTGCTGGAGAGGCTGGGTGTACGCCGGGTGGTGTGGGAGGCTTTGCAGCGGGTGAGTCCGGGGGCCAGGGATGCGCTGATCCTGCGCTATTATGAGGGCCTCTCGTATGCCGAGATCGCGGCCGCCCTGGGATGTTCCCCCGATGCCGCCAGGGCGCGGGTGGCGCATGGCAAGGCCCAACTGCGACGTCTGTTGGTCATGTCGGAGGAAGGGGCGGTCGGTGCCGTACAGCCCGCCGAGGCAGGGTAGATGTAGGATGGGCTTCCAGCCCAGATAGTAGGGCCTCCAGCCCGTCCTCGGAGTGAGAGATGAACAATAAGCACCTGAGAGAAACGGAGTTGGCGCACCTGGATGACGGGAGCGGTGGGGCTCACGCGATGGAGCACCTGCGCTGGTGCGCCCTGTGCCGGAGTGCGGCCGCCGACTATCGGTGGTTGCGGAGGGAGGTCACCGCCACGTTGATGGCGGCGGCGGACGTGGTACCCGTGCCGTCGCCGAAGTGGCGGGCCGTGCAGCGGCGGCTGTCCGCCGGCC
Source organism: Anaerolineae bacterium (assembly GCA_029932895.1). GTDB lineage: Bacteria > Chloroflexota > Anaerolineae > B4-G1 > DUEL01 > JAOZPF01. The sequence goes on from JAOZPF010000107.1 coordinate 4,115, forward strand.
GGCGGCGGGAGGTGGTGGGGCGGCGCGTTTCCGCCATCGCCGGTGCCGTGTCGGCCATGTGCCTGATGCTCTCGGTCTCCCTCATGCCAGGTACGATCGTCGCAGCGGGGGCGCTGTCACCCGATGTAGCTATCGCCCCTGCGCCGATCACGGCGTTCCTCTCCGGTGGGCGGCAGGCTTCGGTGGCGACACCCACGCCGGCCATCCTGGGTGAAGAAGCCACGTCGCCGCCGACGCCCACCGTGGGGCTGCCGCCCACACCGCCAGGGCCGGAGGTCTGATGGGCCAGGCTCTCCTCGCATTCCGCTGGTATCTCGTCGTCCAGGCCTTTGGTCTGGCGGCGTTGCCACTGTGTCTGCGGCTGTTCCGTCACCTGCCGGACCGTGGCTACGGCATGTCCAGGCCGCTGGGCCTGCTCCTGGCGGGCTGGGCCTTCTGGCTCCTGACTACCTTTGGATGGCTGCGCAACACAGCGGGTGGCATCCTCATCGCCCTCGCCCTTCTGGCTGTGGTCAGCCTGCTGTCGCTTGTGTCCCCCCCGTCCGCGCGCTCCGAGTCCGATACTCTCTCCCCCCTCCGTTGGCTGGGCGAGCGGTGGCGCATTGTCGTCGTCACGGAGTCGCTGTTCGCCGTCGCTTTCGTCGCGTGGTGCCTGGTGCGGGCGCACATGCCGCGCATCGAGACGGCCGGCGGCGAGAAGTGGATGGAGATCGCCTTCCTGCGCGCGATCCTGCGCTCCGACACCTTCCCACCTCACGACCCCTGGCTCTCCGGGTTCGCCATCTCCTACTACTACTTCGGCTATCTCATCGTCGCGATGCTCACCCGGTTGGCGGCCGTACCGCCGTCCATCGCGTTCAACCTCGGTATCGCCATGCTGTTCGCCCTCACGTGTACCGGGGCTTTCAGCCTGGTTTACAACCTCGTTTGCGGCGTTTACGGCCCCCAAGACGCCAGGCATCGGCGTCTCTCGCCAATCCTGGGGGGGCTGCTGGGGCCGCTGCTGGTCACCGTCGTGGGCAACCTGGAGGGGCTGTTGGAGGTGCTCCACGCCCGGGGGGCCGGTCCGGCGGCCTTCTGGGCCTGGCTGGACATCCGCAATATTGACGGGCCGCCGGCGGCCCTCGCTGAGGGCAGTTGGGTCCCTACCCGTTTCTTCTGGTGGTGGCAGGCCTCCCGCGTGCTGCAGGATTACACCCCCTGGGGGGAGGAGCAGCACGTCATTGATGAGTTCCCCGCTTTCAGCTTCATCCTGGGCGATATGCACCCCCATGTGCTGGCGGTGCCTTTCGTCCTCCTGGCCCTGGCGCTGGCCCTCAACCTCTATCTCTGTATCTATCTGCGTTCACGCGCGGGGGCTGGCGAGAGCGCTCCCGCGAAACTCTGGGAAATTCTGCGGATGGCGAAGGGGGGGACGGCGGTGACGGTGCCGTTCACAGCGTGGGAGTTCCTCGTCTATGCCCTCTGCCTCGGCGGGCTGGGCTTTCTCAATACGTGGGACTTCCCCATCTACATTTTCGTCGTCGTCACCGCCTACACGCTCGCCCAATTGCACGTCGCGCCTCGCGCGTCACGTCTCTCGCCTTATGTATTACGCTCCGCCTTTCTTGCCCTTGCCCTCCTTCTCGCCGGTGTGTTTCTCTACCTTCCCTTCTGGGTCGGCTTTCAGTCCCAGGCCGGTGGGATCCTGCTCAATCTGTTTAACGCCACCCGCTTGCCCCAGTTCCTGGTCATGTTCGGGCCGCTCGTCTTTATCGTCGCCGCCTTCGTCGCCGATGGCGCGGTGGAAAGTGGCGTGCCATTGCGCGCGGTGCTCCGGTGGACGCTGGTCGTGGCGTTGGGCATCCTCGGCGTGTTGGCGCTCATGCTGGGGGTCGCCGTGGTGCTGGTCTGGTTGGGCGTCATCCCGCCGCAGGGGCCGGCGGCCTATCTGGCGGCCTGGCTGCGCGGTGGGCCGATCCCCGGTCTGGAGGACGTGGCGAATGCCCGCGCCCTGCTGTCGCAAAGCCTGTTCTGGCGTCTGGTGAATCCCTGGACCGGGCTGGTTCTGATCGCCCTCCTGGTCACCATCGCCCTGCTCTTGAGGGACCGGTTAGCATCCATCCTCCACCCTCCATCCTCCACCCTCGAGCCTCCAGTATTGAGCATCGAGTCTCCAGCATCCAGCGTCCAGTCCCCAGTCTCCAGCTTCATCCTCCTCCTGGCGGGCCTGGGCGCTCTCCTCACCCTCAGCGTCGAGTACGTCTACCTGCGCGATCACTTCGGCACTCGTATGAACACTGTCTTCAAGTTCTACTTCCAGGCGTGGGTGATGTGGGGGATCGCGGGGGCTTATGCGCTGGTGAGCCTCCTCCGCCGGGGCAGGGGATGGGTCGTGCTTGTCGCCGTGGCCCTGGTCGCCGCTGGCCTGGTCTATCCTGTGCTGGCCATCCCGGCCCGGGCCCACGAGCAGGGGGGCCCGCCGACGCTCGATGGCAGCGCCTACCTGGCCGAGGCGCGGCCGGACGACTACGCGGCCATCGCCTGGCTCAACAAGAACGTCGGCGACGCTCCGGTCATCCTGGAGGCGCCGGGCGATCGTTTCCGCGCCTATGTCTATGAGGGCCGGGTCTCCGCGCACACCGGCCTGCCCACGCTCCTGGGTTGGGCCGGTCACGAACATCAGTGGCGCGGGAGCTATGATGAGCAGGCCCGCCGCGAACCGGACATTGAGACGCTCTATACCAGCGTGAGCCCTGGCGAAGTCTTGACCCTGCTGGACAAATATGGTATACGTTACATTTACGTCGGCCCGCTCGAGCGGGCCCGCTATCCCGCCGCTGGCCTGGCGAAGTTCGGTGGACTGGCGGAAATTGTCTACGAGGCTGGCACTGTGACCATTTACCGTTACAGCCCTCCCGCCCAGGGTGGACGGTCCCAGGCCGGCGGAGACCCGCATTGACTCTGGCTGTGGCCGGTCTCCGACCGAGCCACCCTTTGGCGAGAAAAGTGCAATGAGACAAGATCGAACTCCTCAGCCATCTCAACGGGACAACCGGCCCACTGTGGAGACGGCCTTATGGGTTTTCATCGTTGTGGCCGCGCTCGTATTGCGGGTGGCCCGCCTTGATATGGCCCCCCTCAGCGGGCGCGAGGCCCGCCAGGCGCTGTCCGCCTGGGAGGCTGTGACGGGGCAGGGGATGCCGGAGGGGGGTTACAGCCCCCTGCTGTTTGTCGTCAACGCCCTGTTGTTCGCCCTGTGTGGGGCGGGGGACGGGCTGGCCCGCCTGGGGCCAGCGCTCAGTGGGGCTGCTCTGGCGTTCACACCGTTCCTGTTCCGTCAGCGCATTGGGCGCGCCGGCGCCTTAGCGGCCGGGCTGTACCTGGCCATATCCCCTACGGCCCTGTTTGCCTCGCGTCAGCTCGATGGCGCGGTGGTGGCTGCCCTGGGCGTAATGGCCTTCCTGGGCGGCCTGGTCCGCTTCCTGGACGCGGCCGGGAGCACGGACGCGGATACAGACGGGCACCCATGGCTGGTCCTCTCGGCCGTTGGGCTGGCGCTGGCCGTGACGAGCAGCCCGTCGGCTTACAGCTTGTTGGCGACGTTGGGCCTGGCCTGGCTGATCCTGGCCTGGGCCTGGCCTGGGGAGGGATTATTCTCCCTGCCCTCCGCCTCTCGCGACATGTCGCGCGGTGGCCTTTACGCCAGGTACATCGGGCATGTCAGGCGCGTCGCGCCGGTGTTTCTGCTCGCTGTGCTGGCGTTTTCGACCGGGCTGGGCTGGAACCCGGCCGGGTTGGGGGCGGTGGGCGACCTCCTGGTGGCCTGGGGTGCCCGCTTCAGGCCGGTATTGGACCCCGGCGTGTCGCCCTTTGCCCTTGTGGCTATCTACGAGCCGTTGGCCCTGCTCTTTGGCCTGGGCGGGCTGGCATGGGTGGTCATCCGGCGTGGCCATCGCTTCGGCGCGCTGCTGGGGCTGTGGGTGGGGTTGGGGGCCCTGATGCTCGCCTCGATGCCAGGGCGGACGCCCCTGGATGTGTTATGGGTGGTTCTGCCGCTGACGTTGCTCGCCGGCATGGCGGCCCATCAGTTCATCCAGAACCTGCGGAGGCAGGGGGAGTGGCTTGTCGAGGGGTTATATGTGCCCGTGGTGGTGATCCTGTGGGGGCATTTATGCCTGGTGTTGGGGCGCTACGCGGTGTTCGGCAATCCTGCGGATCTGGCCCTGATAGCGGTGGCGGTTTCCCTGCAGGCCTTTATGGTCATCTTGTTCGCGATGACGATGGGGACCGGACCCGCATGGCGGGGCTTCGCCGTGGGTACGGGTCTGGTCCTGATGGGCTTCACGTTCTCGGCCGGGTGGGGGGTTGCACATGTGCGCCCGGCCGACCCACGGGAGCTTCTGGTGCATCGGCCTACCGCCGTCGAGGTGCGTGATTTGGTGGGGACGTTGCAGGCCCTGTCCTGGCGCGAGACCGGGTTGCCGACGACGTTGTCGTTCGACCTCGAGCTCGGCCCCAGGTTCGGGGCCGCGTCTGAGGGGTCTGAGGATGACGCCGGCCTGGTCCTGGCCTGGTACTTGCGGGATTTCAGCGCTGCCCGTTGGGTTGATGGCCTGGCCGCAGGTGACGAGGTGGGGACGGTGCTGGTGACGCCGAGGCGCGAACTGAGCGGCCTGCCTGTGGGGGGGGAGGAGTACGTGGGACAGGATTTTGTGCTGCGTCGTCAGTGGGACCCCCTTGACATAGCCTGCGTCTGGGAGTGGCCGCCTAGTTGCCAGGCGGCCATCAGGTGGCTGCTTTACCGCGAGACCCCGTCGCCGCCCGCGGCGGATCGTTGGGCGGCGTTATGGCTGCGGGAGGGCCGGGCGTCGG
>JAOZPF010000108.1 GCA_029932895.1 Anaerolineae bacterium
CTCCTGCTGGCGTTCCTGCTCAACGGTATGATCACTCTCTTTACCGCCGCCAGCTATGCCGAGCTGGGCGCTGCTTTCCCCGGTGCGGGCGGCGGTTACCCCTGGGTGCGCGAGGGGCTTTCTCCCTTCTTTGGCTTCCTCGCTGGTTGGATGGACTGGTTCGCACACTCGGTGGCGTGTAGCCTCTATTCCCTGGGATTCGGTTCCTTTGCTGCGCGGCTCCTCATGCTGGCCCAGGTCTCTTTCTTTGGCCTGACGGAGGACAGAATGGCTATCATCCTGGCTGTGGGCGCTGCGGCCCTCTTTACCTATATCAACTACCAGGGCGCTTCGGAGACGAGCAAGGTCGGCAACGTCGTCACGTTGACCAAAGTGTTCATACTGGCGGTGCTGGTTGTCTTTGGCATCAGGGCCATCGCCCTGCGGGCCGATTGGACGAGCGAGTTTGTCCCCTTTTTGCCCCACGGTTTCTCCGGCATCCTGATCGCGATGGGGCTGACCGCCATCGCCTTCCAGGGATACGAGATCATTGCCCAGTCCGGCGAGGAGGTGGTGAACCCCGGCCGGAATATCCCGCGGGCGATGTTTGGTGCTATCGGCATAGTCGTCGCTATCTATATGCTGGTCGCCTTCGTGCTGCTGGGAGCTGTCCAGACCCCGGATGGCTCCCCCTCCTGGCAATTTCTTGGCCTGTACCAGGAGCAGGCCGTGGTGGAGGCCTCGGCCAAACTTATGCCCTACGGCTCGGTCATCCTCCTCATCGCCGGCCTGATGTCTACCCTCTCCGCTCTTAACGCCACCATCTACTCTTCCTCGCGCGTGAGCTTTGCCATGGGGCGCAATCGCGACTTGCCGGGATTCTTTGGCCAGGTCCACCCCGTGCGTCGCACACCCCACCGGGCGATTCTCATCTCCGGTGGGTTGGTGATCCTGATGGCTCTGCTCTTGCCTATCCGGGACGTAGCCAGCTCGGCGGACATCATGTTCATGCTGATGTTCATGATGGTCAACATTACCGTCGTCGTTCTCCGGCGCAAGCGGGCTGACGTCCCGCGGCCGTTCCGCGTGCCGCTGATGCCCCTCTTCCCTGTTCTGGGTGTTCTCTTCCAGCTCGTTCTATCCATCTACCTTTTCAACCTCAGTCCCATCGCCTGGTACGCGGCCCTGATTTGGATCGGGCTGGGGGTGGTGTTCTATCTCACTTATGCGGCCAAGGCGGAAGCGATGCCCGAACCGGTGCGCATCATCCACGAGGAGATCGTCGCTGTTGCCCAGTACTCTGTCCTCATCCCTGTGGCCGACGAGAGCCAGGCCAGACTCCTGGGCATACTCGCCTCCGCCGTCGCCCGGGACCAAGGGGGGGAGGTCTTTGCGCTCCACGTCGTTCGCGTGCCCACCCAGTTGGGCATCCGCGACGGCCGCTTTTTCCTCCGGCGAGGTAAACCTATCCTGGAGACGGTCATCGAGCAGGCGCGGCGGTACGACGCGCCGGTGCACACAATGATCCGCCTGGGCCGCAACCCGGCCCTGGCTATTCTCAAGACGGTCCAAGAGCGGGGGGCCGACCTGATGATCCTCGGTTGGCCCGGCCACACCGCCCACCCAAAGGCGACGTTTGGCAACGTCATCGACTTGGTGGCCAAGAACCCGCCCTGCGACCTGGCGGTGGTCCGGTTCCGACGCCGCGAGCCTCCGCGCCGCATCCTGGTCGCCACTGCTGGCGGTCCCCACGCTGCCCTGGCTATCAAGTTGGCGATCTCACAGGCCCGCCAGTACAATGTGGAGAGCGGGGAGGATGCCACGATCACTCTGCTCAATATCCTGCCCGAAAAGCCCGCCCCGGTCGAGGAGACGCGCGCCTGCCGTCGCCTGGAGGAAATGGCGGGCCGGTACGACTACCCGCTGGTCTGCAGGGTCGTCTCTGCGCCGAGCGTGACCGCAGGGATTCTACGAGAGGCGGAATCGCATAACCTGGTGATGGTCGGTGCCTCGGCGGAGCGGTTGTTCGAGCAGCGGCTCTTTGGTTCGATCCCCGAGACGGTGGCGCGAGAGTGCTCCAAGACGGTGATCATGACCAAGCGGTATTGGCCACTCAAGAGTCGGCTGCGCCGCCTGCTGGACCAGGTGCCCGGTGGTGGATGAGGCGGCCCCGCCTGCCTGGCTGTGGCGAACGGTAGCCCTGGTGCTCGCGCTCGTGCTGACTGCGGGCGCGGCTCTCTCGCTGGTCATCGGGATGGGATGGAACAACCCCCGCCTATCCCCTGATCCTGACCTGTTACTCCCTGCCCCACTCACCCTGACGGTCACTTCTCCCGACGAGCGGGCCGTCCATTTCCTGAACGATCCGGTGGGGCCGTTCACTCTGGAGGCGTTGGCCTCCTCGCAGGACGAGACGGGACGCGGTGACTATGGCCTGCTCTTTCGCGCCTCCGCCCCTGACCGGTTCTCTCTCTTTGCGGTGGGGACCGACGGCTATGTGGCCGTGTTGCGGGTGGAGGGGAGGACCGAAACCCCTCTTTTGGAGTGGGAGTTGTTTCCCCACGTTCACCGTGGGCGGGAGAGCAACCGGATCCGTGTCTCTTGTGCGGATGGAGTGTGCCATTTTTGGGTCAATGACGAGTTTGTCGCTGCTCTTCCAGATGAGGCGGACCCCCACGGCGACCTAGGGCTGTGGAGTGGCAGCCTGGGAGAGGGAACAACCCGGGCGACCTTTAGCTACGTCGCGGTGTGGGCGGGTCCATAGAGCCGTTTTTTTTGGCCGGTCTGTGCCAGTTTGCTGAGGTACAGTTACGGTGTATAATTTCCCTAGAGCATCTGACGCCTTGTGCTGCATTCAAGATGGCGATGACGATTGAACTTTGGGGAGGGCTGCCGCTTTTTGAATGGCCGGGACGGTGGGAGACGTACCTGGTTCTGGCTCTCTATAGCGTCGCCTTCCTGATGCTCTTTGTCCGGGCGTGGCGGGATTTCGCGGCCCTGCGCAAGGGCAAGCTATTGCTATTTCTTGCTCTCCTGTTCCTCACCCCGCTGTTGAACGATACACTGATCCTGTACCCTCGCACTTCCAACCTCTTTCCCCCCGTCTACCTGCCTGATCTGCAGGCTGTCGGATCGGTCAGGCCGGGGCTGCCCGTGCTGGGATTGTTGCCTCTGGCGGCGGCAGCGGCGTGGACCGGGGTGGGGCCGGCGGCGGTGCTGGGCCTTGTGGCAGGTGTGGTCCGTGCCGGAGTGAGCACGCACAACCTGCTCGAAGCTTTCAACCTGGCTTTCTGCCTGGCTGTGATGGCCTACTTCTTGCGCCAGGATTACCGGGGCCGGGTGGCACTGCTGGCACGCCAACCGTTCCTGGCATTGCCTGTGGTGGCGGCCCTGGTGCAGCCATTGGTCCTGCTCTCTGCTTTCGCCCACGTCTATCAGCCTGGCGGCGTGCTGACCGCCCTCGACTTTTCTCTTAGCTTTGTCGGTGTGGCCGCCCCTCTGGCCCTGCTGGAATCCCTGGTCCACGGCTTTCTACTTCAACTGGTCTACCTGCTCCCCCGTGTGCGGCCCGTGAAGGTGGTCCGCCGTCCCCCTCCCTTCGCCCGCACGCTCAACCTGCGGCTTCAATTTCTCATCACCCCGCTCTTTATCTTGATGGTTGTCGCCATGCTCTATGCTGTCGGCCGCACCGCTGTGGACATAGCCACTCAGCAGGCCGTCGATGCCCTGGTGCGTGATGGCACGAACGGGGCCGAGGGAGTCTGGCAGTTCATCTCGACGGGCCAGAGCATGATCCGCCAGTTTGCCGGCGAGCCCGAGTTGTGGGGCGGCGACGCGGCGGACTGTCAGGCTCGCCTGCAGAGTTCGCTGCAGATGCTTCCCTACTTTAACCGCCTGATTGCTTATGATCCCGAGGGAAATGTCCTGTGTGTCTACCCTCCTTCACCACCGGAAGAGACCCAACTGACTATTGAGGAGGAAGAGTCATTCGACGTCGTCCTTGCCACCGGCGGCATTCAGACGACCCGCGCTCATCGCGGCTTTGGTCAGCGGGTGATGCTCTCCTTCCTCAGTCCTTTGGAGGAGATGGAGGGGGTGACGGAGCGGCATGGAGTTCTGGTGGGGCGGGTGGAGATCGACAACGTTGAGATGAACCCGCTGCTCACCCAGGTGCTGACCAGCCTGCAGGGGACGATGGACCGGGGCGAGGGGTTTGTCGTGGATAACAATGGGTACATTGTTATGCACAAAAACCCGTCGCGCCTGTTGGAGCAGTGGATACTGGACGAGAGCCAGCCGCCGTTGAAGGAACTATTGGGAGGTCGGGGATGGGCCAGGGAGAGCCGTGACAGTAACACCAACGCTCGCCAGATGGCTGTCTACCTGCAAGTAGAGGGGTACTCCCCCTGGGCAGTGGTAATTCTCCTGCCATATGAGGTCGTCTTGAGCTCGGCGACCCGCATCGCTGCCCCGCTTTTGCTCCTGCTGGTCGCGCTGGCGTTCGTTGTGGGGGTGATCGTCAGCCTGGCGACGAGCCAGGTGACCAGGCCGCTTCACCTGCTGACGCGGGCAGCCGAGCGTATCACCGAGGGGAACCTGGAGCAGTCGATCCACGTCGCTGGTGATGACGAACTGGCCCAGCTTGGCGCAGCCTTTGAGGAGATGCGCCTGCGGCTCAAGGATCGGTTGGATGATCTCTCCCTTCTGCTCCGGGTGGCCCAGGAGGTCTCGGCGACACTCGATGTATCCCAAGGGATGCCGCGTATTCTTGATGGGGCACTGCGGGCCACTGGCGCGGTGGTCGCTCGTATTGTTCTCCTCTCGACGACTGGTGAGCCTCAGGTTGTCATCGGGCAGGGGAAGGCGATGAAGGGGGTGGAGGTGCTCGACCGCGCCTTGACTATGGCGGTGCAGGAAGCGGATGGGGCCGTGCCCATAGAGAACCTCCGTCGTTCTCGCATCCTGACGGCGGTCGGCCCGTTGCCGTTTGCGCTCCAGTCGGCGCTCGCGTTGCCCGTGCGCAGCCGGGGACGGACGGTGGCGGTGATGTGGGCTGGCTTTAGCGAACCGGGCCGCCTTGAACCTTCTCAGATTGGCTTGCTCTCCACCCTCGCCAGCCAGACTGCGGTTTTGATTGAGAACGCCCAGCTATTCCAAATGGCGGAGGGAGGACGGCAGCGGCTGGCAGCGATCCTCAGGAGCACCAGCGATGCCATTCTGGTGACCGACCGGGAGGACCGGATGTTGCTGGTCAATCCGGCGGCCGAGCAGATACTGGATATGCGGGCCGACGAGTTGGTCGGAAAACGGGTGGGGGAACTCGCGCTGGAGCCATCCCTGTCCGCTGTGCTGACCGAGCCGTTGGATTGGGGCGGCTCCCTGGTGGAGGAGGTCCCGCTGCCTGATGGTCGCACTTTTTATGCCAGTGCCTCCATCATCCACAGCGGTGCTGGCGAGAATATGGGCCGGGTAGTGGTGCTGCGGGATATCACGCATTTCAAGGAATTGAACGAGATGAAGTCCGAGTTCGTCGCCACAGTCTCCCACGACCTGCGCGCGCCGCTTACTTTTATGCGTGGTTATGCCACGATGCTGCCGATGGTTGGCAAGGTGAATGGCAAGCAGCAGGAGTACATTGACAAGATCCTGATCGGCGTTGACCAGATGAGCATCCTGATCGAGGACCTGTTGAGCCTGGGGCGGATCGAGGCGGGAGTTGGCCTGGAGGAAGAGTCCTGTCACATTGGGGCCATCGTAGTGGAGGCGGTCGACGGGTTGCGGATGCGCGCTGCGACCAAGGACCTGGTCCTGCGGTTGGAGCCATCCGATCCTGCCCCGGTGATTATGGGGGATAAAACGCTGCTGCGGCAGGCGGTGACAAACCTGGTGGACAACGCGCTCAAGTATACCCCGCCCGGCGGGACCGTGACGGTGGGGCTAAAGGTCACCGCCAACGAAGTGCTGATCACGGTGAGCGACACTGGCATCGGCATCGCGCCGGAGGATCAGGTGCGCCTGTTCGAAAAGTTCTACCGTATCCGCCGCCGGGAGACAGAGGGGGTTCAGGGGAGTGGGTTGGGGTTGGCGATCGTCAAGTCAATCATCGAGCGGCACGGTGGACGGGTGTGGGTGGATTCCACGCTCAACGAGGGCAGCGTGTTCACCATCGCTCTTCCCCTCCGCACGCCGCCTGCCAGTGAGCGACCCTCTGGCAAGCCCTCCGCCCAGTAGCGGGCCGTTCCCGATCCTGCTTGTCGTCATACAGTGGTTGTGGTATAATTTTGCCACGCCAGCGGGCGTAGTTCAGTTGGTAGAACACCTGCTTGCCAAGCAGAAGGTCACGGGTTCGAGTCCCGTCGCCCGCTCAGGTTGCGCACGGCGACGTAGCCAAGTGGCAAGGCGAGGGTCTGCAAAACCCTTATTCGCCGGTTCGAGTCCGGCCGTCGCCTCTTGAACAGGGCACTTTCACAAACGGGCAGTCGCAGAGACTGCCCGTTGCCATAGGGGGCGGTGGCGGAATGGTAGACGCATCGGTCTTAAAAACCGAGGGGTCAAGGCTCGTGTGGGTTCGAATCCCACCCGCCCTATTTCCCGGCTCCTGGCGGGGCTGGGTCTCGCTGCCCTTGTATCCTGACGTGGAGGTTGTGCTGCCGATGGCATCAGTAGAGACCGGACGCTTCAAACGGCAGGCTGCCGAGCGCGCAGTGGAATTCGTGACTTCGGGGATGGTGCTCGGCCTGGGGCACGGCAGCACAGCCGCTTTTGCCATACGTCGGATTGCCCAACTGCTCGCCGCCGGCGAACTGGAGGACGTTCTAGCCGTGCCCTGCTCCCGGCAGGTCGAGGAGGAGGCGCGGCGGCTCTCTATTCCCCTGACGACGCTGGATGACCACCCCGTCATCGACCTGACCATCGACGGTGCCGACGAGGTCGATCCCCACCTGAATCTGATCAAGGGCGGCGGCGGCGCGCTCTTGCGAGAAAAGATCGTCGCCCAGGCCAGCCGCCGCGAGATCATCGTGGTGGACGAGGCCAAGCTCTCTCCCGTCCTGGGTACTCGCTGGCCTGTGCCGGTGGAGGTAGCCCCTTTTGGCCACCGCTCCCAGGTCGATTTCCTCCGCTCTATCGGCGCACGCCCGGTCCTGCGCCAGCGGGATGACGGCACTCCTTTTCTCACCGACCAGCAAAATTTCATTCTGGATTGTCACTTTGGGCTGATCATCGAACCGGCTGCGTTGGCCGACCGCCTGAGCGGACGCGCTGGCATCGTGGAGCACGGCCTGTTCATCGGCCTGGCTACTGACCTCATTGTCGCCGGACACAAAGGTGTCCGTCACCTCCGGCCGGGAGAGTAGACGAGGCCGGGATCAGGCCGACGGTGGAGCCACAGGAAGAGCTCTGGTGACCGCGCAGGAGAAAGCCGGGCTACGGCGTAACGTCCCTGTCCTCGCCCTAACCGTCGCCGCGATGCTCACGGCGCGGCTGGCGTGGGACCGGCTGATGCCCACCTATTACGCTGACCTGGGTGCGAGCGACGCTCAGGTGGGGTTGGCGTTCTCCCTGCTGGCCGCTGCCTTTGCCATCTTCCAGTTGCTGGGCGGGTTGTTGGCCGACCGGGTGGGGCGCAAGCCGGTGGCGGTGCTGCCGATTTTGGGTGTCGTCGTGGGCGTGGCCTGGATGGCGCGGGCGCAGACGTGGACGGCGCTGTTGATTGGTCACCTGACCCTCGGCGCTTTTGCCTCGCTCCAGTCGCCTGGCTTTTCCTCCTTGTTGGCCGAGTCCGTGCCGCCAGCGGAGCGTGGGCGGGCTTTCAGCACCGTCACCTTTGCCAGCCGCGTCGCCAGCGCCGCCGGTCCAGCTCTCGGCGCGTTCCTGCTGACGTTTGCCGGCCTACCAACATTGCTGTGGGGGACGGTGGTGGTGGGGGTGGGCATCAGTGTTGTGCGCCTCGCTCTGTTGCGCGAGACGCTGGGAGAACGTGACGCGCCTGGGCAGGATGCCCTCTCGTGGCGGGGGGTGGATTGGCGGGCTGCGGCGCGCTTTCTGGTGGTGGGCGTTCTCTACACGCTGTTCTTCAACCTGCTCTTGGGTGGTCCATTTATCGCTCTCCACGCCCGCCAGATACAGGCACTGGCTGACGAACAGATCAACCTGCTCTTTTCCTTGGGAAGTGGGGCCGCCATTATCTCCGCCCTCCTATCTGGTCGGCTGGGGGACCGGGTGGGCCACCGGTGGATGTTGGCTGTGGCGGGGGTGGTGATGGGCGGCGGGGTGTTGGGCTGGGCGCTGCTCCCTGCTGGCTGGCTGGGCGTGGCGTGCTTTGTGTTGGCTACAGCCGCCTCTCCCGCGGCGAACGTCGCCTACAACGCGCTGCTCACCGGGGTTGTCGAGGGGCGACGACGGGGGGCGTTCATTGGCCTGGTGGGCACTATGGCTGGTCTCCTGGGCTCTCCCGCGGGTCGCATCGGTGCAGAGTTGCGCGTCTGGGGCGGGAGCGTTGCCCCTTTCTGGGCCGCGTTGGTCCTGGCTGGCTTGCTCGTCCTGGCCCTCGTTGGGGATGGGCGGTACAACAAAACCGCCCGCGGTTTCTGACACCGCGGGCGGTCTGCTTTGCCCTTTTACTGGGGCGGGATCAGAAGTTCCCACCCGATCTCGATCAGGTTCGGGTCCTTGATCAGCTTTTTGTTGGCCTCGAAAATCTTGGGCCAGAGGTTGGCATCGCCGTAGAACTCTTTGGCGATCTTGCTCAGTGTGTCCCCCGCCTGCACCACGTACCTGGTGGTTCTGGCCTGGGCTGGTTTGAACTGCACGGTTTCTTTTTCCTCTGCGGGCATGTTCCCTCCTTCAAGTGTGGCAAGTAATTATAACCTTGATCTGAGATTTGTCAAACCTCCATCTCGCTACTGTAGCTTTAGCCGGGGTACTTGGCTTCCCGTTGGAGCCTGGACTCCTCAAGCCGGCTAAAGCCTGTATTCCG
>JAOZPF010000109.1:0-3389 GCA_029932895.1 Anaerolineae bacterium
TTTCACCGCGGGACATACCCGCGGCCGGTAGGCTGGACGGAACCGAGGTTCCCTGCTTTGAAGCCGGGCCTTGGTCAGCCCAGCAGAGAAGGTACCAGGAAAAAGAATGACAAAGAAGAAGGCGAAAACACGCGCCCTCCGCGCAATGACCAAAAAGCAGCAAAGCCGCGCTGCCCGGGAGGCCAAGCTCAATCGCTGGATCCTCGTCGGCATCATCGTCGTCGGAGTGGCAGTCGTCGGCATCCTCGGCTATGGCCTCCTCTCCGAGATCGTCCTCAAGGGGCGCGAGCCGGTCGCCGTGGTCGGTTCCACCCCCATCTCTACTGCGGACTTTGTGGCCCGCGTCAAGCTGCGCCGCGCCGGGATCGCACGGGAGCTTTATAACTACCGCGCTCAGTTAAGCCTGATGGACCCCACCGACCCAAGCGTCGCCCCCTACCTGGAACAGCTCAATCAACTCATCCGTCAGGACGAGGCACAGCTCGAGCCAGACCAGGCCATCGCCATCGGTCAGCAGGTGCTGGATGAGATGGTGCAGGAAGAGATCATCCGCCAGGAGGCAGAGCGGCGAGGGCTCACGGTCTCCGAAGAAGAGATCGACCGCGCCTTGGAGCAACAGTTCGGCTACGACCGGGACGCCGAGGCCGCCAGTCCACCGCCAGCCACCGGCCCCTTTACCGATACGACTTCGGAGACATCCGCTCCCGTCACCCGCGAAGAGTTCGAGCAACGTTACCAGAACTATGTAGAGTCAGAGCTCAAACCCAGCGGCGTCAGCGAGGAGCAGTTCCGCGCGCTCATCGAGGTCAGCCTGCTCTACGAACAGGTCCGCGATGCGATCGTGGCCTCCGTCCCCGAAACGATGGAGCAGGTCGATATCCGCTTCATCTCCTCCACATCTCAGGATGCCATCGACCAGATCGCCGCCCGCCTGGACGCGGGCGAGCTGTGGGATGATATCGTCGCCGAGATCGAGGCGGACGAGGAATCCGACCTCCGTAGCAGCGCGCCGGGCTGGCAAACTACGGGAACTCTCGAGAACCAACTGGGAGTCGAGATGGCTGGAGTCATCTTTGCGACCCCTGTCGGGTCGTACACGCAACCACTGTTGGGAAGCAACGGAGGGTACTATATCGTCCAGGTCCAGGCCCACGAGGAGCACGAGCTGGAGGGATTGGTGCTCGCCTTTGAGCAGAACCGCGTTTTCCAGGACTGGTTCAACCAGCAGCATCAGCTTGTCGAGTATAGCGATAATTGGCAGGAAAAAGTGCCGACGGAGCCATAGGGTGAGGGGGGGGAGGGCCGGGCGGGAAAGCCCGGCCTTTCTAGTGGCAGCGCGGAACGGAGAAACCGACAGCCACAAAGCCGAGGAGAGGTACAGTGGCCCGCAAACAGTCTAACGCTCAACGTGTATTCTGGATCGTCAGCTTGATCGTCGTGCTCAGCATGATGGCCGGCTTCCTCTACTCTTTCACTCCGCCACGCCAATCGCGCACCACACCCACCCCTGTCCTCCCCACCCCCTTCCCCACCCGCACCCCCACCCCCACATCGACATCCGGGGCAGACCTGAGCCTCCACCCGTGGCTGGCGTGACAGAGGAGGCGAAAATGGGTAAGGAGAAACTCAAGGTCCTGTTCCTCTCCGCCGAGGCCGTCCCCTTTGCCAAGGTAGGAGGGCTGGCCGACGTGGCTGGCGCTCTACCTAAAGCGTTCCGTGCCCTGGGTCACGACGTGCGCCTGATGATCCCTCGCTACGGCTCCATCCGTTCCAACCAGTTCGCGTTCGAGAAACTGGGCAAACCCTTCCCCGTGGTCCGTGGCCCCGGTGAAGAGCTGGTTCACCTGATCCACACGACGACCGCGGACGACGTGCCGGTCTATCTGCTGTGGGACGAAAAGTACTTTTCGGCCCGCGAGCGGGTCTATGGCTTTGACGACGACCCGCAGCGGTTCGCCTTCTTTGGCCGGGCTATCATCGCCGCCCTGCCTCACCTGGACTGGATGCCCGACATTATCCACGCCAACGACTGGCACACCGCCATCGTCCCCACTTGGCTGGCCTACGAGGGCCGCTACCTCCGTGAGTACCGCCACCTGGCCTCCCTGTTCACTATCCATAACTTGGCCTATCAAGGCATATCCGGCCGGCTGATCCTCACCTTCGCCCGGATGGACTATGTCAAGCACCTGGACGTGGAACCGCCGGGTCAGGTCAACTGGATGGCCCAGGGGATCGCCAACGCCGACCTGGTCAACACCGTCAGCCCGCGGTACGCGCAGGACATTCTCAACCCCGCGGTTGGGGGAGATCTGACCACTCTCTTGGAGCAGCGCCAGGACCGGCTGTGCGGCGTCCTGAACGGGATCGATACCGACCTGTGGAACCCGGCGACGGACCCCGCTATTCCCCAACAGTTCGACCTCTCCACCCTCCAGATGCGCGCGGTCAACAAGGCTGCACTCCAACAACAGGCCCGCCTGCCCGTCCGCTCCGACGTGCCGCTCGTGGGCATGGTCACCCGGCTCGACTATGTCAAGGGCATCGACAGCCTGGAGCCGATCCTGGAGCATGCCCTGGCAAACGACATCCAGTTCGTCCTCCTGGGAACCGGTCAGCCCGAGTACCACGAGATGCTGCAAGCTCTCCAGGCCCGCTTCCCCGACAAGATGCAACTCTTTCTCCGCTACGATGAGGCACTGGCCCGCCGCATCTACGCCGGTTGCGACATCTTTTTCATGCCCTCCCGCTTTGAACCCTGCGGCCTGGGCCAGATCATTGCTATGCGCTATGGCGCGGTGCCGGTGGTGCACAAGACCGGCGGGCTGGCGGATACGGTCATCGACTACCACGAGCAGCCGGACAAGGCCACCGGGTTCACCTTCACCCCCTTCAGCCCCGAGGCCGGGCTGGACGGGCTGAAGCGCGCCCTGCGCGTCTTTCGCAGCCGCAAGGACTGGCAGGCTCTCCAATCCAACGGGATGAAGGCGGACTTTTCCTGGACAAACTCGGCCAAAAAGTACGTCGAGCTGTACCGGCGGGCGCTCGAACTCCACGCCCAGGGCTAGCAGGCGACAATTTCGCCCGCGCCGGCCGCTAGACACGCATCCCTCGGGACAGAAGGATGAAAAACCCGATCCGTATCGTTGACCATAGCAAGAGAACCGCTGCCAGCGAGCGCGCCCCCCGCTTCGAGTTCCACGTCTCCCGCCAGGCGCGGGACCGCTACCGGTTCGACCAGTCTCTCTTTAGCCTGAGCGGGAACGTCATTCTGGCCAATTTTCACGCTGCCCGTGTTTTTGCCCACAGGATGAACGAGAAACGAGACCTGGCCCGTTTCCCACAACAGGCCGTGCGGGCGGGGCCGTGCACCGGGAGGGGCCTGATCG
>JAOZPF010000109.1:3399-8956 GCA_029932895.1 Anaerolineae bacterium
CGAGATTCTCCACTTTGTCGTCGGCCTCTACCGCGAGCAGCGCAACCCTCAAGCGATGGCCCAGGCGCTGGACTGGCTGGAGGAGCGCCTGGGGAGGGATGCGGTCAACCACACCCTGCGCCGCTTTGCCGACACGTTTCCCCCTCTCGCCGTCTACCGGCGGGAGGTCGCCCTCGACGACTATCTGGAGGGAAGCACCGCCGGGGTCCCCCACCGCCAGCTCCTGTTGGAGGAGCTGCTGCTGCTCTGGCTGGCGAATCGGAACCCGGCCTTTGCGCCATTCCTGGAGCTTTACGACGACGCGGCGTTGGCAAAAGAGACCGCCTACCGCCAGGTCATCGCCGGCCTGCGCGATTTCTTTGACGCCCAGCCCCCCTTTGGCCCCGACAACGACAACCTGGTCGATATGCTCCGCCGTCCCGCCATCGCCGCCCCCCATTCACTGCCAGGACAGTTGGAGTACATACGCGAGCGGTGGGGATACCTGCTCGGTCACCACTTTTACCGGCTGCTGAGCAGCCTCGACCTCATCCGGGAGGAGGAAAAGGCAGCCTTTCTGGGGCCGGGGCCCAGCCGCGTGGCCTCGTTCGCCGGGATGGAGTTGGAACCGGAGCGTTTCAGCCCCGACCGGGATTGGATGCCACAACTGGTGCTTATCGCCAAGAACGTCTACGTCTGGCTCAGCCAGCTCTCCAAACAGTATGGTCGCTCGATAACGCGGTTGGACCACATCCCCGATAAAGAATTGGACACTCTGGCGCGGCGCGGCTTTGGTGGGCTGTGGCTCATTGGCCTCTGGGAGCGCAGTCCGGCCTCACAGCGCATCAAACAGATGATGGGCAACCCCGAGGCGGTCGCCTCTGCCTACTCTCTTTTTGACTACCAGATCGCGGCCGACCTGGGGGGCGAGGAAGCGTTCCAGGACCTGCGACGACGGGCCTGGGCGCGTGGGGTCCGGTTAGCCAGCGATATGGTCCCCAACCATATGGGCATCGACTCCCGCTGGGTGATCGAGCACCCGGAGCGGTTCATCTCGCTCGACCATGCTCCCTTCCCCTCCTACACCTTCAATGGCCCCGACCTCTCCTGGGATGAGCGGGTCGGTATCTACCTAGAGGACCACTACTACAACCACACCGACGCGGCGGTGGTCTTTAAGCGGGTGGACCGTCACACCGGCGACGAGCGGTACATCTACCACGGCAACGACGGCACCAGCATGCCCTGGAACGACACGGCTCAGTTGGACTATCGCCACCCCGAGACGCGGGAGGCGGTGATTCAGACCATCCTCCACGTCGCCCGCAACTTCCCCATCATCCGCTTTGACGCGGCGATGACACTCACCAAAAAGCACTATCAGCGGCTCTGGTTCCCCCAGCCGGGCACGGGCGGCGACATCCCCTCTCGCGCCGAGCACGGTATGTCCAAAGCCGAGTTCGACGCGGCGATGCCCAACGAGTTCTGGCGCGAAGTGGTCGACCGGGTGGCACAGGAAGCGCCCGACACCCTGCTCTTGGCCGAGGCGTTCTGGCTGATGGAGGGCTACTTTGTCCGCACCCTCGGCATGCACCGCGTCTACAACAGCGCGTTCATGAATATGCTGCGGGACGAGGAGAATGGAAAATACCGCAGCGTGGTCAAGAACACGCTGGAATTCGACCCCCGCATCCTCAAGCGATACGTCAACTTTATGAACAACCCGGACGAGCGGACGGCGGTGGACCAGTTCGGCAAGGGGGACAAGTACTTTGGCATCTGCACGATGATGGCGACGATGCCCGGTCTGCCGATGTTCGGCCACGGGCAGATCGAGGGGTTGGCTGAAAAGTATGGCATGGAGTACCGCCGGGCGTATTGGGATGAGCAGCCCGACGAGGCGCTGGTGGAACGACACGAGCGGGAGATTTTCCCCCTGCTGCGCAAACGGTATCTCTTTGCCGGGGTCGATCACTTTCTGCTCTATGACTTTTACACCCCAGAGGGGAATGTCAACGAGGATGTCTTTGCCTACTCGAACCGGGCCGGCGACGAACGCGCGTTGGTGATCTACCACAACCGGTACGCTACAGCCAAGGGATGGGTTCGCACCTCCGCCACCTACGCCCAAACCGGGCTGGGAGGGGAAAAGGAACTGGCGCGCGAGTCGCTGGGCGAGGGACTGGCGTTGCACAACGACCCACACGCCTTTACCATCTTCCGCGACCATCTCACTGGCCTGGAGTACATCCGCAGCAGCCAAGAGCTGTACGAGAGGGGCCTCTATGTGGAACTGGGGGCCTACAAGGCCCACGTTTTTCTCGACTTTCGCGAGGTGTGGGACGACGAACAGCACCGCTACGCCCAACTAGCCACCTACCTGAACGGACGTCCCACGCCCAGTATCGAGGAAACGCTCCGAGAGCTGCTCCTGCAGCCCATCACCACCCCCTTCCGGGAACTGCTCAACAGCGCGTCGCTGCGCCAGCTCGTCGCGGCCGCCGTCGCGGAACCGGGAGGGATACCCGGCGCACCGCTGTTGGACGAGGTGGAGCAAAGGATGGCACGCCTGCTGCACGAGGTCCGGCGCGCTGCCGGAGGCAGGGGGGATATAACCGCTATTGCGCGTGGGGTGCGGCAGCAGTTGGAGGCCACCCTGCGTCTGCCCGCCCTGAAGGACCGCTTCCCCTCCCCCTGCCCGCCGGAGGTCGAGAGGGAGACAGCGACCATAGAAACAAACCTGCGCGACTCCCCCACGGCCTGGCCCACGCTGCTAGCGTGGCTCTTGGTACACGACCTGGGCAAAGTGGTGAATGAGGAGGACGCCGAACAGATCAGCCGCAGTTGGATCGACGAGTGGCGGCTGGGGAGCGTCATCGCCACCGCGCTCCAAGAGAGGGGACTGGGCGAGGATGCGGCCCGGCGGGCGGTGACGACGGTCAAGCTCCTCACCAGCCACAGCCGCTGGTTCGATCCCGACAATCCGCAGGTACAGGCCCGCCAGGCACTGCTCTCCTGGCTGCAGGACGACGCGGTGCGCCAGTTCATCCAGGTGAACCGTTACCGCTCTATCTTGTGGTTCAACAAGGAATCATTCGCCGCGCTCCTGGCGTGGATGATGACAGTGGGGATCATACACATCACCGCCAGCCCCACCCGGCCGGCCGACGAGGTAGCCCGCGCCATCAGCACTATGTACGATGTCGTGCGCCAATTGCAACGGGGAGCGGAAGCGTCGGGGTACCAGGTGGACAGGCTGCTGGAGATGACGAGATGAGCCCTGTGGCCCGTTCCACCTGCCCTTTCTGCATCCACGGCCATTTCTACCAACCACCGCGCGCCGACCCTTTCACCGGGCGCATCCCCCGAGAGCCAGATGCGGCCCCCTACGCTAACTGGAATGAGCGTATCACGGCCGAGTGTTACGCCCCACTTGCCGCGGCGGACGTCTTTGGACAGATCAGCTTCAATCTGGGCGGGACGCTGGCCCGCTGGCTAGAGGAACACGCCTACCCCACCTACGAGCGCATCGTCACCAGCGCGCGGGCGTACCACGCCGCGCACGCCGTCACCAACGGGCTCGCCCAACCTGTCCACCACACCATCCTCCCCCTGGCCCGCCACCGGGACAAGGTCTGCCAGGTCCGCGGGGGCCTCGCCAGCTTTGTGCACCGCTTTGGCCGCCAGACAGAGGGGATGTGGCTGCCAGAGATGGCAGTCGACCTGGAGACACTCCAAGTCATGGCTGCCGAGGGCATCCGCTTCACCATCCTCTCCGACGAGCAGGTGCGCGGAGACCTGGAGGAGGAGGCCGGGCCGTACCTGGTACGGCTGCCAGATGGTGGCGAGATCGCCGTCTTTGTGCGCGACCGCCATCTCTCCAACGCGCTCTCCTTCGGTATGCCCGACCCGGACCACGTGGACGACTGGCTGCAGGAACAGATGCCGTACCGCTGCCGCAGGGGGGGGCTGGTGCTCCTCGCCACCGACGGCGAGACCTTGGGTCACCATCACCGCCAGGGTGTGGAGGTGCTGCAGCGCATCCTGGCGGCGGGAGAGCGGCATGGCTACGAGATGACCACGCTGACCCGTTATCTGCACGAGCACCCGCCCCGCGCCGAGGTGGAGGTAATCGAAAACACGGCCTGGAGTTGTAGCCACCACCTGGACCGCTGGACGGTCGGCTGCGACTGCACCCAGGGCGACAGCCGCTGGAAGGGAGCTCTGCGGCGGGCGCTGGACAACTTGGCCTGTGATCTGGACAACATCTATGTGTGCCAAGCCCGGCAATGGGGGGCCGACCCCTGGCGGCTGCGGGATGACTACATCGCCGTGGTGCTGGGCCAGGTGGACAGCATGTCCTTTCTAGCCAAGAACGGGTTGGGCCATCTCAACGAGGAGCAGGCCCGGCGGATGGACCGGCTGTTGGAGGCCCAGTTCTACCGCCAGCGGATGTATGCCAGTTGCACCTTTTTCTTTGACGACCTGAGCCGGCATGAACCACGCTACGCCATCGCCAACGGTATCCGCGCCCTGGCCCTCACTCGCTACGCCAGCGGCGAGGACCTCAGCAGAAGCTTCCGCCGCGACCTGGCGATACCGGTCAGCAGCAAGAGCGGGGAGACAGGGGCCGCCATATTCGACAGGTTGATGGAGCAATCATAGATGACAAGGGGCGAGAGCGAACACCGCCGCCCGAGGCCAGGGGCAAAGCGCCGGCCCAAGCGACTGCCGTACTCGGACATCGATCCCTCCCGCTGGCGGGAGTACGACCACATCTGGACCGACTCGCTGTGGCTGATCGAGGCACGCGACCGGTCCGGCGGTCACCGGTTCGACTATCACGGCAACTTTGTCCCCCAGATCGCCACCCAGACCTTTCTCCGCTACACACGGGAGGACGACATCGTCCTCGACCTGTTCCTCGGTGCCGGCACTTCGGCTATCGAGGCGGTGCGCCTCAAGCGGCGGCTCATCGGCGTGGAGTTGCAACCCGACCTGGTGGGGACAGTGCGGGACAGGATCCCCCCCACCCTCCTGGATAGCCGCATCCACATCCTGCAAGGCGATTCCACCCTCGCTGCAACGAGCGACCGCGTGCGCGGTGTGCTGGCGACGATGGGCACGCCCCACGTCCAGCTCCTGGTCCTCCACCCGCCCTACCACGACATCATCCCCTTCTCCAGCGATCCCGCTGACCTCTCCAACGCCCCGAACCTGGAGGCCTTTCTGGACCGTTTCGAGGCCGTCGCTCGCCACGGCTTTGACCTCCTGGCGCCGGGCCGCTTTGCCGTCCTGGTGATTGGCGACAAGTACGCCCGCGGCGAGTTGGTCCCGCTCAGCTTTTACTGCCTGGAGCGGATGCAGGCGATCGGTTTTCGTCCCAAAGCCATCGTCGTCAAGGACATCACCGGCAACGAGATCGGCAAAGGGCGGGCCAGCAATCTCTGGCGCTATCGCGCTCTGGCTGGCGGGTTCTACATTTTCAAGCACGAGTACGTGATGATCTGGCGCAAACCATAGGAGGAGTCCAGGCTCCAATGGGAAGCCAAGTACCCCGGCTAAAGCCCACAGTCCG
>JAOZPF010000110.1 GCA_029932895.1 Anaerolineae bacterium
GGTTCAGGGTTTCGTGTTCGGGGCGGCTTTTATTTTTTCCCTCCAGATAGTTTCCGCTCTCCTCTTTCGGACGAGGCAGGTTGATCCCCAGGTGCGGGCGACCGCCTGGGCCACCGCTTTTCTCGCCGCATTGCTCTACGGCGGTGTCGTCGTCTCTATCGACCGCAACGAAAAAGAACCCTGGCAGATGCTGCTGGTAGGGTTTCTGTGGGGCGCTGCCGTCAGCGGCTCGATCGCCTACCTGCTGAACGGCATCTGGCACGTTTATGCTGGCCCCGCTCTCGTGGAGCGCGAGTTGATAGAGAGTGTGTTCTCCATCGCTCCCTTGACAGAGGAGCTGACCAAGGGAGCGATCCTGTTCCTGATCTATCGCTACCTCTCCGACGAGTTCGACGATGCGCTGGATGGCATCGTGTACGGTGCTCTGGTGGGCATTGGTTTTGCGATGGTCGAGAATGCCGGGTATTTTATGCGCCACGGACCGTCAACCGATATCGTCAGTCAGATGACAACGTTCCAGTTTTTCCTGCGGGTTGAGCTAAAGGGGTTGGCTGGTCATGCGACTTACACGGCCATGACCGGATTGGGGCTGGGCTTGAGCCGCTCAATGAAGGGGCGATGGTCCAGAGTCGGCCTGCCGCTGTTGGGGCTTGGGGTGGCGATGCTCGCCCACGCGCTGTGGAACAGCGACACCGTGCGTGCGGCGCTGGACCTGAGCTGCATCGAGTCCGATCGGTGGCGCATTGCGGTCCGCGTTTTGGTGATCAATGGCCCATTTTTCCTTGCTGTGGTAACGGCCACAGTGTTGGCGTGGCGCAAGGAGAGGCGAGTGATTGCCGAGTATCTAGCCGATGAATTATCTCCCGCCGACCCCTACACCTCGCTTGTCATGATGGTCCATCCCATAGAGCGCGCCCGTGTGCGCTGGCGAGTGCTGCGAAAGCATGGAGTCAAGGTGTGGTGGAGTGTGCGGCAATTGCAGCGCGCCTGGATTGAGCTGGCCTTTTCCAAGTGGCGCGGCAGGGAAGATGCTGCCCTGCGCGAGCGCATCAGCTCCTTGTTGGCCCAGGTGGGGAGAATACACGAGGGGGTGATAGCTGGGTAGTTCCTCATCGCCAACGTTTTGTGGAGGGATTGTCGACCGATCCGGGCGCACACGCAGGTGCGCCCCTACAATCTGCTTAATCCGCTAATGAAAGGAGAGTGAGAAATGGCTTATCTCTTTGGTATTGGTGGGGTGCTCCTGTTCTGGTTGTTCAGCAGCGTGATGGCGGGGAACATGGCGCCATTTGCGCTGGCGAGAACAGAGAGCATGGTGGAGGGAAGACGGCAGAGGGAGTTGAGCGCCTCCAAGCTACAGATGGTCATCTGGACCTATGTGACGCTTTTTGCCTATGGCAGTGTTTTTGGCGCGCTCTTCCTCAACCGGGGCGCGGGAGAGGTAATCCCCGCCTTGCCTCAGATTCCCTTGAATCTGTTGATCTTGATGGGGTTGAGCGTGACGACTGCTGCCGGCGCCAAGGGCGTGACTGTATCCTACAAGGCACAGGGGCGTATTCCAGAGAGAAGCGGCGGGGTGGCCACGGACCCTCATGGGAACCCCGATCTCGTCAAGGTCCAGATGCTCACCTGGACCGCCGTCGCTGCCGTGTACTATCTACTGCGAGTGATCTCGCTTATCAGCGGCTATGAGAGTGGCATCCTGACGCTCCCCGACGTGGATGGGGCCTTGCTAGTTCTGATGGGTGCCTCCCAGGGCGCGTATCTGGGGGACAAGCTGGTCAGCCGTGACCTGACCAAAAAGCCCAAGCTCACGGCGGTCAAACCGGCCCAGGGACCGGCCGGAACCGTGGTCACGCTTCTCGGCGAGAACCTGGGCGAGACGCAGGGGCAGAACTTTGTCGAGATCGACGATGTCCCGGTTCGGGATGGGCTTGTATGGAGCAATCTCCAGATACAGAATGTCACGATCCCGGCGGACGCCAGCGGAGATGTCAGGATCAAGGTCTATCGCGATGGGGAGTATAGCGAGACACTTTCCTTTCGGGTGAGTTGACCAGGCTGACTGACAGGGCAGGACGACGCGAGTTGGTTATGAACCTGGTTCGGGCCGCGCTCGATGGGGCGGACCCGTTCCGGGCGGTGGTTCATTGTCTCCAAGCGGGTGCGAATGCGGTGGGGCGATCTCCTGTGGTCGCCCCGCCGTCTTTGTGCATCGGGGGCCGGAGCTATGACCTGGCTGCTGTGGAGCGGCTGTTCGTGGTGGGGGCGGGCAAAGCTGGCGCGGGAATGGCGGCGGCGGTCGAATCTGTGCTCGGCGAGCGCGTCACGGCCGGCTGGGTCAATGTGCGCCGTGGTTATGAGCCGCCACGGCCCTTGCGGCGTATTCACCTCCACCCTGCCGGTCATCCCCTCCCCGACCAGGATGGATTGGAGGGAACGGGCCGCATCCTTCACCTGCTAGACGACCTAACCGACCGTGACCTGGTGCTGGTGCTCCTATCCGGTGGCGCGTCGGCCCTTCTGGTCCAGCCTGTGCCAGGGGTGACGCTGGCTGACTTGCAACACCTGACCGGCCTGCTCCTGCGCAGCGGAGCGACCATCGGCGAGGTCAACGCGGTCCGCAAACATCTCTCCCAGGTCAAGGGGGGATGGCTGGCCCGGCGGGCCGCCCGTGCCGGGGCGCAGGTGGTGGTACTGCTCCTCTCGGACGTCGTCGGAAACCCGCTGGACGTGATCGGCTCCGGGCCTTGCGCGCCCGACCCCACCACCTTTGCCGACGCCTGGGAGGTCCTGGAGCGGTATGGTCTGCCCTCGCGCCTTCCCCGCTCTGTGCGCGACCACCTCTGGCGCGGCGTGCGGGGTGAGGCCGCCGATACCCCCAAACCCGGCGATCCTTCCTTGGCGTTGGTGCACCACGTCGTCGTGGCCGACAACGGCGTGGCGGCCCAGGCGGCAGTGGAGCGGGCGCGGGCCTGTGGTTTCAACAGCATGTTGCTGACCACCTACCTGGAGGGGGAGGCTCGCGAGGTGGGGCTGGTGCTGGCTGCCCTGGCAAGGGAAGAGGCGCGATACGGTCGGCCTCTGCCGCTGCCAGCCTGCTTGGTCCTCGGCGGCGAGACCACGGTGACGGTGCGGGGCACGGGGAAGGGCGGGCGCAATCAGGAGGTGGCCCTGGCGGCGGCGCTGCCCCTTGAAGGGTGGGACGATGTGTTGGTGGCGACTCTCGCCACCGATGGCATCGACGGCCCCACCGATGCCGCTGGCGGTATCGTAACCGGCTGGACGGTGGCCCGCGCCCGCAGCTTGGGCCTGGACCCGCTCGCTCACTTGGCCCGGAACGATGCCTACCCTCTCCTGCAGGCTCTGGGCGACCTGATCGTCGTCGGCCCTACCGGTACCAACGTCAACGACCTGGCCTTTGTGCTGGCGTTCTGACCTCGTCTCTTTTTCCTCCCGCGTTTTTTCCTTCCCCCTCTCTCGTGGTGGTTTATTTGCCCATCCCGTGCTATAATGTCGGCAAGGACTCACCTCTGGAGGAAAGTGATGCGCACGAATCGCCTGCGTCTGGCTTGGCCCGCTTTGTTACTGTTTATCTCCCTCCTGCTCGCCGGATGTAATGGGGACTATCTCTTTCAAGACCGTTTCGACCATCCCCAGCACCGGTGGGGGCGTGGCAGCGAAGAGACGTTCACCCGCGGCTATGAGGAGGGGGAATATTTTATCGCGGTGACCAGCCCAGACCTGTTCGTGTGGAGCCAACCCGGCCGGCGTTTCGACGACACCGTGGTCGAGGTGACGGCCCGCCCAGCCTCCAGGGATGCGGACGGCCATTTTGGATTGCTGTGCCGCTACCATGCCCCCGACAGCTTTTACTACTTTGGCATCACCACAGATGGTTACTATGCCATCCTCCGTGTGGAGGATGGCGAGCCGCAGGTGCTGACGGGTGATGGTTTCCTCCCCTCCTCCCACGTCCGCCCTCGGGATGGAGTCTATTACATCCGCGCCGTCTGCCAGGGGGATGAGCTGAGCCTCTACGTCGCCGGGCAGGAGGTCGCGACCGTCACCGACGACGGTTTCAGCCGCGGTGATGTGGGCCTCGGCGTTGGCTCTGGGCCCGCGAGTGACATCCGGGTCTATTTCGACAACCTGGTTGTTACAGCTCCGGGGGAGGGGGAATGAGACGACTCTCGTTCCTGCTGCTGGCTGCGGTGCTGACCCTGTTGGTCGCCTGTGGGAGCGGGTCGAACCTGCCCTGGCGGGACGATTTCTCCACTCCCTCCTCCTGGCAGACCGAGTCGGATGCAGCGGCGCAGGTGGAGGTGCGGGACGGGGTGATGCGCGTCTATGTCGTCGTGCCGAACAAGTTGGCTTGGGCGGCAGCGGGGCAGGAGTTGGGTGATTTTCACCTCACCGTCGAGGCGACCCAGGTGGGCGGCCCGGACGACAACGAGTACGGTGTCCTCGCCCGGATGGAGGACAGCGGCAACTTTTACCGTTTTTCCATCAGCGGCGATGGCTTCTTCCTCCTCACCAAGTTTGTGGACGGCGTTCCCGAGTTGTTGGACGGCTCTTGGACACAGGCGGAGGCGATTCACCAGGGGCAGGCCACGAACGTGATCGAGGTCATCTGCCAGGGAAGTACCCTCACCCTTCTTGTCAACGGGCAGCAACTGGCGCAAGTGGAGGACGACCAGTTCTCCCATGGCGATATCGGCCTCTATGCGGGGACGTTCTACGAGGGCGGGGTTGAGATTCACTTTGATAATCTCCAGGTGACAGAGCCGTAACAGGACTTATGGCGCGTTCTATCTACTTCCACAGCCTCGGCTGCCGGCTCAACCAGGCCGAGGTCGAAGGGATAGCCCGCCGCTTTGCAGCGGCGGGCTGGACCGTCGTGCGCGACCCCGTCCAGGCGGACCTCTGCGTGGTGAACACCTGTGCGGTCACGGCGCAGGCGGAACGCAAGACCCGTCACCTGCTCAACGCGCTCCACCGTGCCAATCCCACCGCGCGAATCGCCGCCATCGGCTGCCTGGCGACGTTGGAACCACAGAGACTGAGCGCGGTGGATGGCGTGGCGTGGGTTGTGCCCAACGGCGAGAAGGACCGAGTGGGCGAGATTGTGACCGGGCAGGAGGTTCCTGCCCCGTCCTTTGCCACCGCCCCGCTCCTCCGCACCCGTGCTTTCGTCAAGGTCCAAGATGGATGCGACAACCGTTGTACCTATTGTGTCGTCTGGCGGTTGCGCGGACCGGCCCGCAGCCGCCCGCTGGAGGAGGTGGTCGCGGAGGTGCAAACACTGACGCAGGCGGGGTGCCAGGAGGCCGTGCTCACCGGTGTCAACCTGGGCGGGTACGGACGCGATCTGGGGTTGGAGGGGGGATTACGCCGCTTGGTGGAGACAATCCTGGCCCGCACTGACCTGCCTCGGTTGCGCCTCTCGTCTCTGGAACCGTGGGATGTGAGCGCACCGTTTTTCGACCTCTGGGCCGAGCCCCGTCTCTGTCGCCAGATTCACCTCCCGCTGCAATCCGGCTGCGATGCGACCCTGCGCCGGATGGGGCGGCGCATCACGGTGGAGCGGTATGCCCGGCTGGTCGAGGCCGCCCGCGCCGCGATCCCTGGTCTGGCTCTCACCACCGACGTGATCGTGGGATTCCCCGGTGAGGATGAGGCGGCCCACGAGGAGAGCCTGGCCTTTATCAGGCGAATGGGATTTGCGCGATTGCACGTCTTTCCCTTCTCCCCTCGTCCGGGAACCCCGGCGGCGCGGATGACGGGGCAGGTCCCGTTGCCAGTGCGGAGGGAACGGGCGCGGCAGATGGGGGTGTTGGGCGCGCGGCTGGCGCAGTCGTTCCAACAGCGGTTCGTGGGGCAGGAGATGATGGTCCTCTGGGAGCGCCGTCAGTCCGGCGGACTCTGGCGTGGCCTCACCGACAACTACATCCGGGTCGTCACTCGTTCTACCGGCGATCTATCTAACAGCTTGGTTCCCACGCGATTGGTGTCCGCGCGCGAGTCGGTCCTGGTGGGGGAGGTGGCGTGGTGAGGGATTGCCTCTTTTGTCGCATCGTCGCCGGTCAGGCTCCGGCGCGTATTGTCTACCAGGACAAACAGGTGACGGCGTTCCACGACCTGCACCGCCAGGCTCCCGTCCACATCCTTGTCGTGCCGAACCGCCACATCTCTGGTGTGGGCGGTGTGGAGCCAGGAGACGAGTGCCTGCTGGGTCGGCTGTTCCTCGTCGCCCGGCGTGTGGCGGAGGAGATGGGAATCGCCGATAGCTACCGGCTGGTGGTCAACAATGGTCCCCAGGCTGGTCAGTCGGTTTTTCACCTCCACCTTCACCTCCTGGGCGGCCGTCCGTTCTCCTGGCCGCCGGGCTAGGAGCGGTGTGATTCTATGATGGAGGTAGAGTATGTTAGTGCAAGACCGAATGACCCCGAATCCGACGACTATTACCTCTGACACGAGCCTGAAAGATGCGTTGGAACTGATCCGCAGTCACCCTTTCCGCCACCTGCCGGTGGTGGACCAGGAGGGAAAGCTGGTGGGCATTGTCACGGAAAAGAGTCTCGTCTATGCCTCTCCCAGCTCTGATCTCTCCCTGAGTATTTTTGAGGTCAATTACCTGCTCTCGCGGACATTGGTGGGGCAGGTGATGCAGGGGGAAGTGGTGACCGTACTGCCCTCGCTCCCCATTGAGGAGGCGGCGCGGGTGATGATCGATCGCCGCATCGGCTGCCTGCCGGTGGTAGAGGACGGTGAACTGGTCGGCATCATCAGCGACACCGACATCTTCCGTGTGCTCGTGGAGGGACTCGGCGGCGGACACCCCAGCCTGCGCATCACCATCGTCATTCCAGAGCAGGTGGGCAGCCTGGCCCGAGTTGTGGACCGCATCGCCAAGATGGGGGGAAACATTCACACCATGGGCACCTTTTGGGGAGAGCGTCCCGAGGATCGCATCATCGCTTTTCGCGTCGAGGGGGTGGATAAAGATGCTTTGATCGGCGGCTTGGAAGAGATCGGCGCTCGGATCAGGCACGTGTGGGAACCGTCCTCTTGACAACCATCCCCCCTGCGGTTATAATGTCCCGCGACCGAGTTTCCCTGAGGAGGAGGTGAGATAATACGTGACACGCGTTGTTGCTGAAGATGGCGAGTCCTTGGACTCTTTGCTACGTCGGTTCAAGAAGCACGTGCAGAACGACCGGATCCTCTCCGAGGTCCGGCGCCGTCGCTTCTACGAACCGCCCAGCATCACCCGCAAGCGAAAACGTGCGGCCAAGCTGCGCAAGAGCCGTAGGACTACCTACAAGCAGATGCAGAGGAATCAATAGTTCGTTGGAGGTGGTGTTGGGCCTGAAAGCCAGGTTGCGCCAGGATCTCAAAGAAGCCTTGCGGGCGCGCGACGAGCGGAGCAAGGCAGTGATCCGTATGTGCCTCTCGGCCATCCAGTTGGCCGAAGTGGAGCACGGGGGCGAGTTGGACGAACCGGCACTGCTCGCCGTGCTCCAGAAAGAGGCCAAGAAGCGACGGGAGACCATAGCGGAACTCAAAGGGGTCAACCGTCCTGACCAGTTGGCCGAAGAGGAGGCTGAACTAGCTGTCCTGGAGGCATACTTGCCGCAGATGCTGGGTCGGGAAGAGATCGCGGGCGAGGCCCGTCAGGTCATTGCCCAGGTAGGGGCCTCCGGCCCGGCTGATCTGGGGGCGGTGATGCGAGTGCTGATGCCGCAGATGAAGGGGCGGGCCGATGGTCGGCTGGTGAATCAGGTCGTGCGGGAACTGCTCTCCGACTAGCTTCCATTTCCTCGCGTGGATAGTCGGATACAGATGGGGGCGATCCGCAGGGTCGCCCCTTCTTTTCAGAAAGGTGAGTTTGCTGGGCGAGAACCACCGGACGTCGATTGCCCAAGTGATTCCGGTCGCAAAGGGGGGTGTGGGCTAGAGTCATGAACGGTCCTCCAAAAAGGGGCTGGTGGGCGTGGACCCGCCTGACGCTCCTGGCGGTGGCGTTGACCGCTCTCTCGACCTTTTTCCTTGTCTTTCCTCTTTTGCCCTCCGGCCGGATAGTCTTGGGGGAAGGGGATGTGGCTCCCTGGGATATTCGCGCTCCTCGCTCTGTGGCTTATGAGAGTGCCCTCCTCACCCAGGAGCAGCGGCGCCGGGCAGTGGCGGCGGTCGAACCGGTCTATACCGCGCCCGATGGAGATCTGGCCCGCGAGCAGTTGCGGCGCGCCCAACGGGTACTGGACTACCTGGGCTCGGTTCGCGCCGACACCATAGCCTCTCCTAGTCAGCGGCGGGCCTGGGTCCTCGCGGTTACCGAGTTGAACGACCTGCCTGTCGGTGTCGTGGATGGGCTCCTGGCCCTCTCCGACGAATCTTGGAGTCGGGTTCAACTGGAACTGCTCGACGTCGTGGGAGAGACCATGGCGCGCGGGGTCCGTGAGGGGGCGGTGGACGAGGCCCGGCAGCAAGTGCCTGCGCTGGTGGGGTTGGACCTCTCGATGGAGGAGGCAGACGTCACCGTTGCCCTGGCTCAGCGGTTCATCATCCCCAATTCTTTCTACGACGAGGCAGCGACCCAAGCTGCCCGCGACCGAGCGTGGGAGGAAACCCCGTCGGTGGTGCGTACTTTTGCCGCCAATGAGGTCATCGTCCGGGAAGGACAGCGTATCGGTCCGGAGGAGGAGGAGAGCCTGCGGGAGCTGGGGCTCTTGTACCCTCGCACTCACTGGATTGACCTGCTGGGGCGGGGGGCGTTGGCCGCAGTGGGGGTCTTCCTCCTGGGCGGGTTCCTGGCTCGCTTCCAGGCCAGCGTGCTGTGGGAGTGGCGGAAACAGCTTCT
>JAOZPF010000111.1:0-4684 GCA_029932895.1 Anaerolineae bacterium
ACCCCCACCTGGACGCGGTGGGCCTGTTGCATCATCCGTCGTCCGGCCTCCGAGGAAGCCGCTCTGAGCACCGCCCACCGTCCAGATTGGTCCAGGAGATAGATCGCGACGTGGTAAAAGCCGAAACGGCGCGAGAGCAAATTGACGGCTCTATCAAGCAATCTGTCGACATCGCGGATCTCGGCCACCTCTCGCGTCACCTGGGCCGCGGCCTCCAACCGCTCACTCCGCCGCACCAGGTCTGCTGTCCGTACTGCCACCTGCTGCTCCAGCCCCTCGCTCAGCGCGCGCACCTCCAACCAGCGCTCGCGCGCATCCTCCAGCGCATGGCCCAGGTCGACCAGCAGGTTGTTGAATACGTAACCGATGGGAAAGATGACAAACGCGCTCAGCATGATGAAGGAGACTATCGCCGTCACCCACGCCATAGGGTCGATAATCGAGACCTCGACCGTCGGAGTGTGAAGCCCCAGCAGCATAATCGCCCCGAGAAGGACCAACGTCACCACGCTGCCGGCCGCTGCAATGATCCCCGCCCGTCGTCCCAACAGGAGGAGTGCCAGGACAGGCATAGCGAGGAGAAAGATGCGTCCCTCCCCAGCTAGCGCGGAGGTCAGCATATCCAGGGTGCCGACGCCGTAAAAGACGAGCAGAAACAGCGCGGCGCGCGCGGCAAAGGGAATGCGGCGGACGAAAGCGAGCACAAGGACCAAAAGATAGACGACGCCGAGCGCGACCAGCAGGTTCCACCGTCTCTGCTCGGCGAGTAAGAACCACTGGCTGATGAGCGCCAGCAAGCCCAGAGCAGCAGCCACCATCGTCAGCACATTGAGAACGCGCTCCTGCCAGCCACGCAGTTGCGACGGGAAGCTCTCGCTCTCTCTGCGCTCATCACCCGCCGCCGGTTCGGTGGGGGGAGGATTCTCCTCATATCGCAGGACAGGTGTCTTCATTCTCCCACCTCCTGTGGAGCCCCGTCGCCATCACCAGCGGGCTGGGTGGCGACCAAGCGGACAGCGGCTCGCTCCGCGCCCAGAACACGCCCCAGTTCCTCCAGGGATCGTTCCAGGACAGCATCGATCTCGGCCTCGGCACGGATGCAGTCGGTGACGCTGCTCAGGGTCTGCTCCCACAAGGCACGCTGCCTGGTTCTCTCCAGGAGCCGGACGTTCTCCAGGGCCAGGGCCAGGCGGTTTGCCGCCTCCTCCACCAGCGAGATCATGTCTGGCGCGACCGTCTCGCTCTCGAAGCGGAGGTCGAGCACGCCCAGCACCTGGTCACGCAGCCTGATCGGCACAGAGAGCAAGCTGGTCGTTTCCTCTCCCTCGGTGGGGATGGTGACCACGGCCCGCCCCTCCAACAGCGCCCGGCGGGCCTCCTCAGAGGCCGCAGTGACTGGCTCGACGTTCAGGCGGCGGTAGCGGTATCCCACAGGTCGTCCGCCCTCCCGAGCAAGACCCCGCCACACTTCGCGCGTGAACTCGCGAGAAGCGGCCTCCATCTCCCGCATCGCTTGCTGCGTCTCCCGCAGCAGGCGCGCGTTCTGGATCGCCACCGCCAACTGGTCAGCCATCACCCGCAGGGTCGCCACGTCCTCTTCGTCGAATGCCTGAGGCTCGATGCTCTGGATGTCCAAAGCCCCGATGACCTTCCCACCGATCCACAACGGCAGGGCCATCTCCGAGCGGGTCCCGGGCAACAGAGGATTATCGAAATGCACCGCATCGGCGCCCACATCCAGGGCGATATGGGGCTCACCACGCTCCGTGACATAGCCGACGATGCCCTCCTCCCCCACTCGCAGGCGGTGGCCTCGCTCCAACATCTGTCGCCCCGCCTCGCCAGTGGCTGCCTGCAAGACGGCATATTCGCCCTGGTCGTCCAGCAAAAAGATACCGGCGTGGTAAAAGCCGAACTGCTTCTGGATCAGGTCAACGGCGCGGCTCAAAAGCTCATCCAGCTCGCGCGCGGAGGCGGCATCGCGGGCCACCTCGGCCGCCGCCTGGGCCTGGGCCGCCCGCCGTTCCAGGCGGAGGGTCTGGACCTCCAGGGCATTGCGGCTCTCTTCCAGCTCACGGCTCCTCTCGGCCAAGGCCTGAGCGTTGCGGCGGGCGCGAGCCAGGGCGCTTTCGAGGCCACGGCGGGCAATGAACAACAGCACCGCCAGCACAGCCAGGTCCGTGCTGCGGTTGACCCAAGCGCCCAACGCACTGTACGAGGCCGGGTCGAAGGTCGTCGGCAGAAGCCCTCTCTCCTCGGCAATCACCATGCCCAATCCAACCAGGATGCTCAGCCCCCCCATAATGAGGGACGCACGCCCGCCCAACAGCATGCCAGCGAGGGCCACCACCAGCACGAGGGAGGGATATTCGTACCCTTTCACCCCGCCGGATTCGACGGCAAACCAGAGGAACAACAGCCAGAGTATGACAACGGTCAGTAAGCTGACCTCCCGAACGCGGCCGCGACGCGCCAACACCCATAGAACCGCCAGCACCACCAGGCCCAACCCCGATTCCGCCAGGGAGTAGCGCATCAGCCCCGGTGTCGCCCGCAAGGTCCAGGCATAATACCCACTCGTCACCAACAGGATCAGGGAAAAGCCCAGGAAAACGATATACAGCAAGGCGGCGGCACGCGTCTTGTCCTCGTCGCCCTCAAAGACCGGCGGGGTCAAAAGTCTTTTTAGCCAGTTACCCTTCATCGCTCCCCCTCGCTGCACTATGCTTCCATCGCCTGGGCATCCTACACCCCCTCGTCGCCGTCCGGCGAGGCTCCCTCTGCGGGCATCATATACACCGCCACCTCGGCCACGTGCAGGATCTGTCCCAGCTCCTGCACGGCAGATTGCAGCACGGTCTCTACCTCCAGAGAACGGGTGAAGCGGGCGCTCAACTGTCCCAGAATCTGCTCGCGCTCCACACGCTGCTGTGTCTCCTCCAGCAGGCGAGCGTTCTCCAGAGCCATTCCCAACTGGTCCACCAGCGTCTCCAACTGGGCAACCTCCCCGCGCGTCCACTGGCTCCCCCTGGGTTTGGCGACCTCGAGCACGCCGATGATCTCTTCGCGCACCCGGAGCGGTAGGGCCAACGATGGTTCCGCAGCCGACTCGTCATAGACCGCGTGTCCTGTGCGCCAAGCCTCCTTCGCCCGCTCCTCCCAGGAGTCGGGGTGGACAGGGGGCAGTTGAGAGACTCCGCTCTCGTCGGCCCGGTACCCCACACCCTGGGTGCCCATCAGCATCTCGGCCCACGCCCTGCGGCTCAGCTCGCCGTAGGCGCGGCGGGCCGCTTCCGCAGCTTCCTGGCTCTGGGCAAACAAGGCGGCGTTGTCCAACGCCACCGCCACCTGGTCGGCCATCGTCTGCAGCACGGCGATGGTATCTTCATCAAAGGCACCAGGTTGGTCGCTCTGGACGGTGAGCGCGCCAATGACGCGACCACGCGAGCGCAGGGGCAGCGCCGCCTCCGAGCGTGTATCCGGCAGCTCCGGGGTGGCCAACCGTTCGGGGTCCTCACCAGCCCGTAACGCTATGCGTGCCCGCGCGTTGGCGACGCACCAGCCGATCATCGAGCCGCCACCGATCCGCAGCCGGTGGCCCCGCGCCAGCATCGTCCGTCCCGCTTCTCCCGTGCCGGCCCGCAGAACGGCCCACTCGCCAGCCTCGTCCACCAGAAACAGGCCCACATAGTAGAGGCCGAACCGCTCGCGGACCAGGTCGACTACCTGCCGGATCAGCCGCTCCGCGTCCAGGATCGAGGACGAGGCCCGCGCCACCTCGGCTGAAGCCTCCAGGAAACGCGAGCGACGCTCCAACTCCGCCGTGCGCTCGGCCACCCTGCGCTCCAGGCTTCCGATCGACTCCCGCAACTGGATTGCCATATCGTTGAACACCCGCGCCAGCACGCCGATCTCGGTTCTGCTGCGCACCTCGATCGGGGTCAATTCCCCGGCCGCGACGCGCCGCGCCGCTTCCACCAACCGCCCAACCGGACGGGTGATGGTCGCCGAGAGCGCCAGCCCCAGAACGACGCCGCCCACCAGGGCCACCAGGGACAGGATCACCGTCGCCGACAGAGCGCTCTGTGCCACCTCTCGCGCTTGCTCCTGCGAACGGTACAACAAGGTCGTCTCCAGTCCCTCGAAACTGGTCAGGCTTTCCAAGAGCTGGTCACGGATCGCCGCAAACTGGGCGAGCGCATCTTGTGTCTGCTCCCCCGCCTGTCCCTCGGCGTCGTAGGCGGCGAGAACCGCCTGACCGCGGAGCATGTACGTCTCGATTTCGGGACCGAACCCAAAAAGATGCTGCGCCTCCTCCTCGGAGCCGACAGCATGCGAGGTGATCTGGTGCACCAACTCGTCCGTGACCAGCACGGCGTCGGACAGCTCGGTCGCCAGACGGGCACGTTCGCTCTCTGTCTCCGCCGCCACGTAATGCTCCACCAGGCTCGAGACTTGCAGCACCTCCACCCGCACTTTGGTGGTCAGGTAGCGCGCCTCGGCCCGCTCTGTCGCCCCATGGGCCAGAATGTCATTGACCCTGTTGACCTGGACATAGCCGACCAGCCCCGCCCCCACAGCTACGGCTACCAGGAGCAGGTATCCGGCGACCAATCGCGTACCGATGGCATTCCACAACTTGCTCATACTGTCACTTCTCCCACCTCACGGCTGGGCCGCGATT
>JAOZPF010000111.1:4694-8854 GCA_029932895.1 Anaerolineae bacterium
CCCCGCCCTGACCCCCGCCCCCGTCAGGTTGTCGCCCGCGCGCCGGATCCCCTCAGCCATCACCTGCATCGTCACCCAGCCCTGCACATAGCGGATATTGCGCGTCGCCGGGTCGACCCCCCGCCGCTGATTGAAATCCCGCACCTGATCCAGCCCCGCCACGTCATCGGTGATAAAGGTAAACGGCACGGTCCCCAGCACGCCCTCCGCCGCCTCGCCGCACAGAGCGATCAGTTTTTCGTCAGCCGCCCAGTTCAAGAGAATGAACTGCGTGTCCAATTCCAACTCTGCCCCGGCAAGTACGATGGCCGAGGCGGCGGCGGTCGTCTCCTGCACGATCGCATAGTCCGGGTTCGTCTCGGACATCGCCAGTAACTCGTCGGTGGCATCGATGGCCGAAAGGGAAACGATCTGCTCGTCAACCACCTCGATGCCGTGCGCCGCGGCATAGTCCCGACCGTCCTGAATGGGGGAGAGGCCAAACGGAGTGTCGTTGTAGAGGAAAGCTACTCGTGGAGGCCGCTCTGCGTCCGTCCAATTGGATAGAATATACTGGAGGGCAATGCGCAACTGGTCCGAGTATGTCACGCCGATGAGAAAATTGTAGGGGGCGGTATCGACGTCGGTCAGTTCTTCCGCATAAGAGGCCGACATAAAGGGAATCTGGTCGGCCGCAACCAGCGGACGCAACGCCTCCGTGTCGCCCGTGCCCCACCCCATGATGACCAAGACGTCATCCTCCCTGGTCAAGCGACCGTAAAGTTCCTTGGCCCGCTCGATATTGTACCCATAATCCTGGTCGGTCAGCTCGATGGGACGGCCGTTGATCCCTCCCTGGTCGTTGATGTACTGCACGCAATCGCGCACCCCGTTGGCGTAGGGAATGCTCACCTCATTGGTCGCCCCGGTCAGGTCGAATATACCTCCCACGCGGATGACATCGGGGACGGATGTTCCGCAACCGCCCAGGCTCACCATCAAGAGCATCGCTGCTATCAGCCACAGGCCTGCCCTGCCTCCCTTCATCTCCCCTCCTCCTCTCCAGCGCTCTGTATCCCCTCGTCTCTCGGGGGTGGAGCCAGCCGCACCATCACCCTGGAAAGCCCCAACGTTCCCTTGATCTCGCGGACGGCGGTCCGCAGCACAGTGTCCACATCCAGGGTTTCGCGGACCCGGGCGACGACCTCCGCCGTCGACGCCTCACGGGCAGCGCGCAACCGGCTCTCCCCCAACAAGCGGGCGTTCTCCAGCGCCAGACCGATCTGGGTGCTGACCTCTTCCATCAGCGCGACCTCGTCCTCCGACCAGGGCTGCTGGTCGGGAGACTGGCGCAGGGCGATACTCCCTAGCACCTCTCCGCGCAGACGGATCGGAGCCACCAACCGCCGTCCGTCATTCTCCTCGATGATCGTAGGCCGCCGGGTCGCTACGACCTCTCCCTCCAACACTTCCGAAGCCGGGAGCGATTCGATGGCCGTGCCGGTATAGTGGTAAGCAGACGGACGCCCGGCCTCCTGCTCTCGCCAGGACTCGCGCACCTCCCGTCCGTAGAGGCTCTCCAGCTCGGCGAGAGCGCGCTGGCTCTCTTCCAACAGACGGGCGTTCTCAATAGCCAGAGCGATCTGATCGGCCAGCGTTTGCAGCAAGGCGACATCCTCACTGGTGAAAGCGGCCTCCTGGGTGGACTGGACATCCAGCACGCCGATGACGCGCCCCCGCACCGCCAGCGGCAATCCCATCTCCGACCTGGTCAGGGGAAGGTCGGGGTTGTCAAAGAAGACAGCATCACGCCCCACGTCCAGGGCGATACGGGATTCTCCTTGGGCAGCGACATAACCCACGATTCCCTGCTCGCCCACCCTCAGCCGGTGGCCCCGCTCCACCATTCGCCGTCCCCCCTCCGACGAGGCTGCCTGCAACACCGCATATGCCCCTCTGTCGTCCAGGAGAAAGATGCCGGCATGATAGAAACTGAACCGCTCCGAGATGAGGTGGACCACACGGTCGAGCAGGTCATCGACCCGGCGGATAGCCGCCGCCTCCCGGGCCACCTCCGCGGCGGCCTCCAACTGGGTGGTGCGGCGGACCAGATCGGCTGTCCGTTCCGCCACCTGGTGGCCCAGGCTGGCATAAAGCCCCTGCAACTCGCGCGCCATCCCGTTGAAGGATTGTGCCAGTTGGCCCATCTCATCGGTACGGGTCACCTCTACCCGCTCGTCAAAATGGCCCTCCGCCAGCCGGGCAGCCGAGCGACTCAGTTCCTCCACACCGACGGTGATGTCACGGACGGTGATAAAGACAACCAGCACGGCAATGACGATGGCAGACACGACCATGGGCAACGAGATGAAGAAAACCCTTTGCACTGCCAGCCTCACCCGAGTCTCCATCTGGCTGCGTCGTCGACCGATGAGGTCGGCGACCTGACCGGCGGACCGGTCCACACTGCCCTCGGTCTCGAGCAACAGGGTCGAGCGCAGATCGACCGCCCGCCAGTCCTCTTCCTCCGCCAAGTTGACGGTTTCCCGAATGATAGCGATGACCTCGCCAATGTTACCAGCCACCTCCCCCATCTGCTCTTGCAGTGGGTCCCCTTCCGGCAGCCTGGTCAACTGGCCGATCAATTCTTCCTGGCGATCCTGCAACGCGTCGGTCGCCGCGCTCACATCCTCGACAAAACGGCTGGCGATGTGATCGGACGCCCTGTCCTGGACCAGTACGACCAGGTTGGCCGATTGGCGGGCAGTTTCCAGGGCAAGGGTAAGTCGGGCTGCCTCCTCTTGCATGCTCTGGAATGATTCCCGCGCCACGGCCAACTGCCAGACAAAAAAGATCAAGGCGAGAAGCACGAGAGAGGTAACCAGGGACAACCCAATCGCCATCCGGCGACGCAGGGACCTGGGTGGACGCTGTGGTTCAACCGTTTGCACCGTCATCGTCTACAACCCCCATTTCCGGTCTGGCGGCCTCGCTCTCATCCCCAGGGGCCAGCCTAATTATGCCATCTGTGGCGTCGAGCGCGTGGGCCAGCTCGCGGACCGCAGTGCGCAGGATCGCATCCACGTCGGTAGAGGCCCGGACGCGGCTGGTGATCTCGGCAACGTGCCGCTGATACTCGGCGCGGCGCTGGGCCTCGGCGAGCAGCCGAGCCCGCTCCAGCGCGACCGCCGCCTGGTCGCTCAACACCCTGTACAGTCGCACCGCCCCTTCGGGGAAGGGGCCAGCCTCCGTGCGCAGCACAACGACCTGACCGATCACCCGGTCGCTGCTGCGCAGCGGGATATTGGCCAGTGCCTTGACATTGGTCGCCTCAAACACGCGGCGCGCGCTCTCGGGCAGGCTGGTGTCCTCCGCCACGTCGGGGATGGTCCAGAAGCGGCTCACCATCTCAAAGGGGAAGGGACTGTCGGCGAGCGGAACCCGAAGCCCCGTGCGGAACTCGGGCTCCCGGTCCCTGCGCCAAGTCTCTAAATAGACCAACGTCTCGGGTTCCCCCGCAGGCGAATACTTGAACTGGACAACGACACACCCATCCACTCCGGTCTGGGCAACGGTGGCGGTGATGGCGGCGGCGACCTCACGCACCGTTGTCGCCGTTGTCAGGCGACGGCTGGCACTGTAGAGCGCTTCCATCTCGGCCAGCGTGCGCCGTGTCTCCTGGAAGAGGCGCGCGCTCTCCAGGGCACGCCCAGCCTGTTCAGCCACGGCCTCGGCCAGCGCCATCTCCTCGGCAGTGGGTGCACGGTCGCCCAACTCCACCTTAAGGTGGCCGATGACGTCATCACGCACCCGCAACGGGAGAGACAACTGGGATTCACCCTCCGCCTTCCCCGGCCGCACCTCCACGCCGTCATAGACGTACCGCCAGACCGGGCGCTCGGCCACCAAGCGGGCCCACTCCTCTCGCTCATATCGCCCCAACAACGCGTTGACCTCGCGCAGCCGGGTCTCGGCCTCGTCCAGTAGCCGGGCATTCCCAATCGCCAGGGCCACCTGGTCGGCCATCGTCTGCAAGACCTCGACATCCTCCTCGGTGAACGCCTCCGGTTCCTTCGACTGGACGTCCAGCGCGCCGATGACCTCACCTCGCACTCGCAAGGGCAGCGCCATCTCGGAGCGCGTCTCCGGCAGGTCCGGGTTATCGAAAAAGACGGCGTCCT
>JAOZPF010000112.1 GCA_029932895.1 Anaerolineae bacterium
ATGGAGCACTCCCGCTCGCCGAGGGTGATGATGTGGCCGTGGCCGTCGGCCAGCAATTGGACCTCAATGTGACGGGCGTGTTCGACCAATCGCTCCAGATAGAGCGCGTCGTCGCCAAAGGCAGCCCGGGCCTCCCGCCGCGCCAGGGCGATGGCGGCCTCCAACCCCTGCCGCGAGCGCGCGCCGCGGATGCCCAGCCCTCCGCCCCCCGCTCTGGCCTTGAGAAGCACAGGATAACCGATCCGCTCTGCTGCCTCTAACAGTCCCTCGTCATCCAGGGGGCGCTCGGTGCCGGGGAGGAGCGGCAGGCGAAGCCGTCGTGCCAGCCGACGCGCGCCGGTCTTGTCGCCCAGCAGCTCGATCGTCTCCGGCCGCGGCCCCACAAAGACCAGCCCCGCCTCGCCGCAGGCTCGCGCGAAGGACGGCGATTCGGCCAGGAAACCATAGCCGGGGTGGACGGCCTGCGCTCCGGTCTCCAAGGCCACGCGAATGATGCGCTCCCCCCGCAGGTAACTCTCCTGAGCCGGCGGCGGGCCGATGGGGTAAGCCTCATCGGCGTAGCGGACGTGCGGGGCCTCCCGGTCGGCGGTAGAAAAGACAGTCACTGTCTTGAGCCCCAGCTCGCGACAGGTGCGCAGCACGCGCACCGCGATCTCGCCCCGGTTAGCGACCAGCACTTTGCCGATCATGCTCCCTCACTACTAGAGCGGGATATTTCCGTGCTTGCGCGGTGGGCGGCGCACTCGCTTGCCGCGCAGCGCTTCGAGGGAGCGGGATAGGACAGCTCGCGTTTGGGAGGGCCGGATGATGCCGTCCAGGTACCCCCGCGCGGCGGCGACGTAAGGGTTGGCAAACTCTTCGCGGTACGCCTTCACCAACCGTCGCCGCTCTTTCTCCGGGTCCTCAGCAGCCGCCAACTCTTTGCGAAAGACCACGTTCACTGCCCCCTCCGGCCCCATCACGGCGATCTCGGCCCCCGGCCATGCCAGGCAGACGTCGCCGCGCAGGTGCTTGGAGCTCATCACGATATAGGCCCCACCGTAAGCCTTGCGGGTGATGACAGAGAGCTTGGGCACCGTGGCCTCGGCGTAGGCATAGATCATCTTGGCCCCGTGGCGGATGATGCCGCCGTGCTCCTGAGCCACGCCGGGCAGAAAGCCGGGAGTGTCGGTAAAAGTGACCAGCGGGATGTTGAAACAGTCGCAGAAGCGGATAAAACGCGCTCCTTTCTCCGCCCCGTCGATGTCGAGCACGCCAGCCAGCACCATCGGTTGCTGGGCGACCACTCCCACCACGTGCCCGCTCAGCCGCGCCAGACCCACGATCAGGTTAGGCGCAAACCCCTCCTGGATTTCGAGAAACTCGCCGTCGTCCACGATACGGCGAACCACCTCCCGCATATCGTACCCCTGGGCTGGGTCGTCCGGCACCAGCCGGTCCAGCGTTTCGTCGGCCCGTCCAGGCGAGTCGACGGGTGGTCGGTAGGGAGGGTCCTCAGCGTTGTTGGCAGGCAGGTAGGATAGCAGCCGCCGTACCAGGGCCAGCGCCGCGGCGTCGTCGGCAGCGGTAAAGTGGGCGACGCCGCTGCGGGTGTGGTGCACCCCA
The DNA here is from genome assembly GCA_029932895.1 of Anaerolineae bacterium. Classification (GTDB taxonomy): domain Bacteria; phylum Chloroflexota; class Anaerolineae; order B4-G1; family DUEL01; genus JAOZPF01. The sequence continues at coordinate 1,606 of JAOZPF010000112.1, forward strand.
GCGCCGCCCAGTTCCTCCGCCGTGACCTCTTCGTGGGTCACAGCGCGGACCACGTCCGGCCCGGTGATAAACATCCGCGCCGTCCCATCGACCATTAGGGTAAAATCGGTGATGGCGGGAGAATAGACCGCCCCGCCGGCGCAGGGTCCCATGATGACCGAGATCTGGGGAATCACGCCGGAGGCGAGGACGTTGCGGTAAAAGATCTCGCCATAGGCCGCCAGCGCGTCCACGCCCTCCTGAATGCGTGCTCCTCCCGAGTCATTGAGGCCGACCAGTGGCGCTCCGCTCTCCAGCGCCAGATCGAACAGCTTGCAGATCTTGGCCCCGTGGGCCTCTCCCACCGACCCACCGAGCACGGTAAAATCCTGGGCAAAGGCATAGGTCAACCGTCCCTCCACCTCTCCCCAGCCAGTGACGACGCCGTCGCCCAGGGGACGCTTCCGCTCCAGGCCGAAACCGGTTGCCCGGTGGGCGCGGAAGGCGTCCAACTCGAAAAATGTGCCGGGGTCAAAGAGGATCTCTAGCCGCTCTCGGGCGGTCATCTTGCCACGGTCGTGCTGCCGCTTCACTCGTTCAGGCCCACCCCCTTGGTGGGCCTGAACCTCTTTTTCCTCTAGGCGTGTCAGCGCGGATTCGCTCATCGCTTCTCACCATCCAAATAGTCTCGTACACCCAGGCTGGTCAGCCAGCGCAGCAGCCGCCGTAGCGCCGAACGGGCTGCCGCCAGAGGATAACGCATACGGCGCAGGAACTGGAGCCAGCGTGGCGGCGGTGCGGGATGGGGGCGGCTCCAACGGATAGCTGCAGCTCCCCAGGTCAGTCCTGCCCCGAACCCTGCGCACACCACCAGGTCGCCCGGATGAATACGGCCCGCCTCCGCCGCCTCGCTCAGGGCGATGGGGATTGAGGCAGACGAGGTGTTGCCATACCGCTCCAGGTTGGTATAGACCGTTCCGGGGGGCAGGTCAAGCGTCCGCACTGCGGCGTCGATGATGCGCTGGTTGGCCTGGTGGGGGATCAACAGCGAGACGTCACCTAGCGAGAGGCCGGCCCGCTCCACCACCTCGCGCGTGATCTCGGGCAGTTTCTTGACCGCAAAGCGAAAGACCTCACGCCCCTTCATCTGAATAAAGTGCTGCCGCTCGGCCACCGTGCGATGCGAGGGCGGCGCTTTGCTCCCTCCGGCCGGAAGCCGCAGCAGGTCACCTCCGGAGCCGTCGGCCCCGAGGAGTGTGGAGAGCACCCCGCCCTCGTTCTCTCCCACCTCCAGGACGACCGCCCCGGCCCCATCGCCGAACAGAACGGCAGTGGCCCGGTCGGACCAGTCGGTGATGCGGGAGAGGGTCTCCGCGCCCACCACCAGCGCCGTCTGGTACGCGCCGGCGGAGAGCAGGTGGGCAGCGATGCTGAGGCCGTAGATGAAGCCGGAGCAGCCCGCCGAAAGGTCGAAAGCGGCGGCGTGGCTGGCTCCCAGTGCGTCCTGCACCAGGCAGGCGGTGGCAGGAAAAGCATGGTCCGGGGTGACGGTAGAGATAATGATCAGGTCAAGTTGGGCGGGACGCAGCCCCGCCACCTCCAGCGCACGCCGGGCAGCCTGCAGCGACATGCTGACCGTCGTCTCTCCCTCCCCCGCCAGGCGACGCTCACAGATGCCGGTCCGAGTGCGAATCCACTCGTCGGATGTATCGACCATGCGCTCCAGGTCCGCATTGGTCAGCACCTGGGGCGGGGCATAGCTCCCCCAGCCCACAACGTGCGCATAGCGCGTCACGCCGACGCCTCCCAGCGACTGAACACCAGGCAGCCGTTGTGGCCGCCAAAGCCGAAGGAGTTGGAAAGCGCGACCCGAGGCTCCAGCCGGCGTGGCTCGTTGGGCACATAGTCCAGATCGCATCCGGGATCGGGGTGTTCATAGTTGAGGGTGTGATGGACCCAACCGGTCTCTAGGCTTTTGACGCAGACGATGGCCTCGACCGCCCCCGCCGCGCCCATCAGGTGGCCGATCATCGACTTGGTCGAGCTGACCGCCAGCCGGTGGGCGTGGGGACCGAAGACGATGTGGATGGCACGGGTCTCGATGCGGTCGTTGAGGCGGGTGCTGGTGCCGTGGGCGTTGATATAGTCCACCTCCTCGGGGGCCAGGCCAGCGTCCTGGAGCGCCCAGCGCATCGCCAGCACTGCGCCCTCGCCTGTCTCGTCCGGCGCGGTGACGTGATAGGCGTCGGCGGAGGCCCCGTAACCGACCACTTCGCAGTAGATATGGGCACCGCGCTGCTGAGCGTGTTCCAGGCTCTCCAAGACTAACACGCCAGCCCCATCCCCCATCACAAAGCCATCTCGCTCGGCATCAAAGGGGCGACTGGCCCGTTCTGGATCGTCATTGCGGGCAGAAATGGCTCCCATATTCTTAAAGGCAGAGAGGGAGAGGGGATGCAAGGCGGACTCACTCCCCCCGCAGATCATCACGTCGGCGTAGCCGCGCCGGATCATATCCCGCGCCTCTCCAATGGCGTGAGCACCGGTGGCGCAGGCAGAGGACAGGGTAAAGTTGGGGCCGCGCAGGCCATAGGCGATGGCGATGGCAGCGGAGGCGGCATTGGGCATCATCATCGGGGCCATAAAGGGGCTGATCCGCCGCGGGCCGGATGTTTTGAGGACGTCATAGTTCTTGAGCAAGGTTTGAACGCCGCCGATGGCCGTGCCGATGAGCGTTCCCACTGCCTGCTCCTTGTCACCGCCGAACTGGAGGCCAGCGTCATCTACCGCCTGCTGAGCCGCCGCCAGGGCGAAAAGAGTAAAGGGGTCGTTGCGTCGGGCTACCCGTCGCCCAAAAAGAGCCGCCGGGTCGAACCCCTTGATCTCGGCGGCGATCTTGACCTCGATCTCCGAGGTATCGAACTGGGTGATGGGGCCGACGCCACTCCGCCCCGCCAGCAGACCGTCCCACAGCGTGGGGACGTCGTTCCCGAGCGGCGTGATCGCCCCCACGCCGGTGACAACGACACGTTTTTTCATCGCTCCCTCCTGTTTACAAAGCTCGTCCAAAAGGAGGAACACCAGCGACGGCCCATCGTCACGGATTTACGCCCCTGCGAGGTGGAGGTCGCCGCCCCCCTTCGCTCACAACACCCTCCCCCTTCGTAATCGTCCACTCGCCAATTGTTAATTGTTAATTGTTAATTGCCAATTGCCCATCGCTTCCCCTTGCCTCTCGCTCGATCCCGCCTATAATGTAACCATGTCTACCGGAGCGATTCCAATGCGATTCTTGATCCTGTTCTTTAGCGGCACAGGCAACACCCACTACGTGGCTCACTATCTGGCCCGTAAAATTGGCTCGCTGCCCCTGGAGATCACCATCCGCTCCGTGGAGCAGGTGGAAGCAGAGGCGGTGCCCGAGTTCGACCTGCTGGCAGTCGGGTTCCCCGTCTATGCGGCCAGCGCACCGCCATTTTTTCAAGAGTACCTCCACCGTCTTCCCCACGGGGAGGGGAGGGGGGCGTTCGCTTTCTGCACCAAAGGCGCATTCGCCGGCTCCGCCGACCGCCGTGTGCTCCAAGGGCTGACCGCGCAAGGGTACGTGGGCCTGGGGAGCAGCAGCGTGCTGATGCCGGGCACCGATGGCCTGGCCTTTGTCGCCAAGAACGGCTGGATGGCCCGCTGGGCGCAGAACAAGGATTTCGACCACCTGGCGAGCGCGGACAGGCTGGCCGACAGGATAGGGGCTGTCATCAAGGAACTGTTGGCGGGGAAACGGGCGGTCGAGCTGAGGGTGCTTGACCGCCGTGCCGGCCTCTCGCCAGCCAATCGGCTGTGGCGCTGGGCCTATGAACAGTCCACCGCGCCGCTCAAGCAGCGCTTTGCCGCCGACGACCGTTGCACGCGCTGTGGGCTTTGCGTGCACATTTGCCCTTCCCACAACATCCGACTGGAAGAGGACGGGGTCCACTTTGCCGACCGCTGTGTTATGTGTATGCGCTGCGTGCACCAGTGCCCCCAGGAGGCGATCCAGATCGGGCGCGGCACGGTCTCCAAGTTCCGCTACCAGGGGCCAAAAGGAGACTTTCACCCGCTCACAGCCTACGGGCTGGGACGAGATGGGGAGCAAGAGGCAAGGGAAAATGATCATTCAGGTAGATGAACTGGTCAAACGGTACGGTGACGTGGTGGCGGTGGACCACCTCTCCTTCGAGGTCAGGCGGGGCGAGATCCTGGGCCTGCTGGGCCCCAACGGGGCTGGCAAGACCACGACGATCCGCGTTATAATGGGTATCCTTCAGCCCGACGAAGGCAGCGTGACGGTGCTGGGTCAGCCACCGGGACGGGCAAAGGGGCGAGTGGGGTACCTGCCAGAGGAGCGAGGACTCTACCGCAACCTCAAGGTGCTGGACACTCTGATCTATCTGGCGGAGCTAAAGGGTGCGTCCCGGAAAACGACGCAGAAACGAGCTGCCACCCTCTTGGAGCGGATCGGCCTGGAGGATTGGGCCGGGCGCAAGGTGCGGGACCTGAGCCGGGGTATGCAGCAGCGCCTCCAGTTCATCGCCAGCCTGATCCACGACCCCGACATCCTCTTTCTCGACGAACCGTTCCAGTCACTCGACCCCGTTAACACAGAGCGGATCAAGACCTTCATCACCGACCTCCACCGCGAGGGCAAGACCATCGTCCTCAGCACGCACCAGATGAACCTGGTGGAAGCGCTGTGCGACCGGATTCTCCTCGCCGACCGGGGGCGGGCCGTGCTCTATGGCCCGCTTGACCAGATCAAGGGTGAGTATGCCCCCCACGTCGTCCGCGTGCGCACCGCGCGCATACCGCCCGACATACCCGGCGTGACGGCGGTGGAGCCGGACGATGGGGCGTTCAACCTGACCCTGGCTGCAGGCACGTCCCCCCAGGCAGTGCTGCGCGCTTTGCTGGAGCGGGACGTGGAGGTTCAGTTGTTCGAGGTGGCCCCGGTGCCGCTGGAGGACATCTTTGTCGCCGTGGTAGACGGGGAGGAGGCGTAAGATGGACTGGCGCAAGGTGTGGACCGTTGCCCGCCACGAGTACCTGGTCAACGTCAGGCGAGCCGGCTTCATCATCATGACCGCGATCGTGCCTGCGGGGGCCATTCTCACCCTTTTCCTGGGTGCCTTCTTCGCCGGACAACTCCAGCGAGTCGGCAACTTTCTGGAGCGCCAGTTCGATACCGGCGACAAGCACATCGGTGTGGTGGACCGCTCGGGCATTTTCTCCCCCATCCTGCCGCAGTATGAGGATTACTTTGTCCCCTACAGGAGCGAGGAGGAGGCCCAGGCGGCACTCCTGGATGAGGATGTAGAGGCCGTGCTGGTGATCGGAGAGGACTATATGGAGACAGGCCGCGTGGTGGTGGTGACCAGCGGCAGCGGCTTTGGGGCTGCCATTGTGCAGGACTCGGCCACAGTGCGCTCCTTCTTTGTGGATCACCTCCTGGCTGGTCAGGTAGACGAAACACTGCAGCAGCGGGTCGCCTGGCCGTTGAACATCCAATCCCGCGTCATCTCTTCTGGGGGAACGGCGCAAGAGGGACCGTGGAGCCTGGCCTTTACCTTTCTTATTCCCTATTTCCTGGCTCTCTTTCTGGTCATGACCATATTTGTCTCCTCAGGCTATCTCCTGCAGAGTGTGGCGGAGGAGAAGGAAAGCCGCGTGATCGAGATCGTCATCTCCTCCGTTCGCCCGGTGGAACTGATGACGGGGAAAGTGGCTGGCCTGGGCGCGCTAGGGCTGACACAAGTGCTGGTCTGGCTGGCAAGCACCTGGGGGTTCAGTGGCGGTGCAACTGTTGTCTTTGCCCTTGCTGGCGCGACCGCCATCCCTATGCGCGTCCTGGTGCTGGGGGTGATATATTACATCCTGGGGTACACTCTCTATGCCATCCTGATGGCCGGTGTGGGAGCATTGGGGACGACGATGCGGGAGAGCCAGCAGTTGGCGGGCATCTTTTCCTTCTTTGCCGCTGTGCCGTACATGTTCAGCGGCGTCCTGTTCGCCAACCCGAACATGCCCATCGCCCGCGCGCTGAGCTTTTTTCCCCTCACTGCACCTACGATGATGATGATGCGTATCCCCCTAGCTGAGGTACCGTGGGTGGACGTGGCGGGCAGCATCATTGTATTGATCGCTTCGATCCCGGCGGCGCTGTGGGTGGGGACCAAGCTGTTCCAGGTGGGATTGCTCGTCTATGGCAAGCGGCCCACGCTGCGCGAGGTGTGGCGCATCCTGCGCGGCCGCCGGCTCGCCGCGCCTCAATAACCATCGCCTCTTGCTTGACTTCCCTCTTCCCCGTGGTACAATCGCCAGGTTGAGTCCAAGTCAAGCGAATAAAGGAGCACAAGTTGAGCGAACCGTATTACGACGTCATCCCCCCCCACGGCGGCCTGCTGGTCGACCGCGTCCTGCGCGGCGAGATGCGAGAAGCTGTGCGCGAGCGGGCCAGGCAAATGGTCAAGGTCCCGCTGAACAGCATGGGCCTCTCCGACCTGGAGCTGATCGCCACCGGCGCTTTTAGCCCGCTCACGGGCTTTATGCGCCGAGCCGACTATGAGCGCTGCGTGAATGAGATGCGGCTGACCAACGGGTTGGTCTGGTCCATCCCCGTCACCCTGGCGGTGAAGACCGACCTGGCTGAACGTATCCAGGAAGGGCAGGAGGTCGCGCTCTGCGAGGGCGACCGTGTCCTGGCGGTGATGGAGGTGCAGGAAAAGTTTCCCTACGACCGCGAGACCAAGGAGCGAGAGGCGAGCGAGGTCTACCGCACCACGGAGGAGGCCCATCCCGGCGTCGCCCGCCTTTACCGCCAGGGGGATGTCCTCTTGGGTGGTGACATCTGGTTGGTGGACTGGCCCACGGCGACCACGACCGAGTTCCCCGAGCTACGCCACACTCCCGCCCAGGCGCGGCGGATGTTCGCCCGGCGGGGCTGGCGCAGCGTGGTCGGTTTCCAGACCCGCAATCCGATCCATCGCGCCCACGAGTACATTCAAAAGACCGCCCTGGAGATCGTCGATGGGCTGTTCCTCCACCCGCTGGTCGGCGAGACCAAGAAGGATGACATCCCCGCCGACGTGCGCATCGAGTCCTACCAGACCATCCTGCGCGACTATTACCCCGCCGAGCGGGTGCTGCTGGGCGTCTTTCCCGCCGC
>JAOZPF010000113.1 GCA_029932895.1 Anaerolineae bacterium
TCCCTGTTCTTTAGCACGCTGTTGGGCATCCCTATAGGCGCTATCCTCGGCCTGAGCCGCTTTCCAGGGAGACGGTTGGTTGTCGCCCTGGTCTATACCGGCATGGGTTTTCCCCCGGTCGTGGTAGGGCTGTTCGTCTTTCTGCTGCTCTCCCGCAACGGACCGTTGGGGCAACTGGGGTGCTCGATTCTCCCCACGCTCTTTACCCCCGCTGCCATGATCGTGGCGCAGACGATCATCGCTTTTCCCCTGGTCGCCGGCTTCACGATGGCTGCCATGATGAGCGTGGACGCCGGCCTGCGCCGACAGGTGCGCTCTCTCGGCGCTACCCGCTGGCAGACGGCATGGACGGTGCTCGCCGAGGCACGGGTGGGCGTGATCATCTCGGTTATCGCCGGCTTTGGCGGCATCATCTCCGAGGTCGGCGCGGTGATGTTGGTGGGGGGTAATATCGAGCACGCCACGCGGGTGCTGACCACCGCCATTGTGCTGGAGACGCGCAAGGGGAATTTCGACCTGGCGATCGCGCTGGGCGTGATCCTGCTGGGGCTCTCCTTTGCTGCCAACGTGGCGATGCTCGCCCTCCAGGGCAGGAGGTTCAACGAGTGAACGAGCCGGTCTACTGCTTGCGTGATCTTGCCAAGGTGTACGACGGTCGCCGCGTGCTCCACATCGAGCGGCTGGATATTTATGCGGGCGAGATCCTCGCCGTCGTCGGCCCCAGCGGGGCGGGGAAGAGCACGCTGCTACGGTTGCTCAACTTTCTCGAGCCGCCCAGCAGCGGCACGATTCGCTTCCGAGGGGTCGAGGTCGGACGGGGGCAGACCGCCCCCCTGCCGCTGCGCCGCCAGGTGACCACGGTGTTTCAACACCCGCAGCTCCTGAACCGCTCTGTGTGGGCCAACGTCGTCTATGGGTTGCGGCTGCGCGGGCAGCGCAATTCGCGCCACCTGCTGACATCGACTTTGGAAGAGGTAGGGCTGACCAAGATCGCTCACCGCCGGGCACGGACGCTCTCCGGCGGGGAGGCGCAACGCGTCGCGCTGGCCCGGGCGATGGTCCTCCGCCCCAGGGTGTTGCTCCTTGACGAGCCGACGGCCAATCTGGACCCCTACAACGTGGGATTGATCGAGGATATCATCCGTCGCCTCAACCGCGAGCAGCGCACGACGCTGGTCCTGGTGACGCACAACATTTTTCAGGCCCGCCGGCTGGCCCAGCGAGTGGCGTTTCTGTTGGAGGGCCGGCTGGTCGAAGTGACCGACACGACTGCCTTTTTCCACTCGCCGCGCGACCCGCGCACCGCGGCCTTTGTGCGCGGCGAGATGGTGTACTGAAAACCCGAACGACGGAGGAAACAAGATGACCAAGAAAACCATCGCCCTCATCATCGCCCTCGTGCTGCTAACCGCCATGTGCGCCACCTGCCGCCCGGCGGGGACTGACCACGCCACGGAGGCAGCCACGCCGCAGCGGTTGATCCTGGCGACCACCACCAGCACAGAAAACTCGGGGCTGCTTGATTACATTCTGCCCGACTTTGAGCAGCAGTTCAACATCGACGTCCAAGTCGTCGCCGTCGGCACGGGCCAGGCGCTGGCGCTGGGCGAGGAGGGCAACGCGGACGTGCTCTTGGTCCACGCCCGCTCCCGCGAGGACCAGTTCATGGCCGAGGGACACGGGGTTCGCCGCGAGGATGTGATGTACAATGACTTTGTCATCGTCGGCCCGGCCGACGATCCTGCCGGCATCCGCGGCATGTCCATCGCGGCAGAGGCGTTCCGGGCCATCGCCCAGGCACAGGCCGCTTTTGTCTCCCGTGGCGACGATTCGGGCACGCACGTCAAAGAGCGAGCTATCTGGCAGGAGGCGGGGATTGAGCCGCAGGGGGATTGGTACCTCTCCGCTGGGCAGGGGATGGGGGCCGTGCTGACCCTGGCGGACGAGCAGCAGGCCTACACGCTCAGCGACCGTGCGACATATCTGGCCCGCACGCTGGAGGGCATCGACCTGGAGATTCTGGTGGAGGGCGACCCGCTGCTGTTCAATCCCTATGGCGTCATCGCCGTCAACCCGGACAAGGGACCCCAAATCCAAGCCGACATGGCTGACACTTTCATCGACTGGCTCGTCTCCCTGCCCACCCAGGCCAAGATCGCCGCCTTCGGCGTGGCCGAGTTCGGACAGCCTCTCTTCACTCCCAGCTCGGACGCCTGGCAGGCGGCACATTCACAATAGGGATGAACCGGCGCGCTTGTCTCATATCTGTCCTCAATATACCCCGCCCGCGTCCACCAGGCTCCCTTTTTCAGGGCGTTGGACTACCCGCGGCAACGATGTGGGTAATCACCAGGCGATCTTGGGTTGACAGGAAAGGGACGCTGCTCTACAATAGCTATGGGATGACCGTTCGGCTCCTTTTCCTCGCTCTGGCGCGGGGGAGGAACAGTCGTAACCGGGGTGATGAGAGGACCAGGTGGGGAGGATGGAGATGACACAGCGACGTGTGATGATCGAGATGCAGGTCCCACATCAAGCTTCCGAGCAGCGATTACAAGAGTTGATCGACCGGCTGGCAAGGTACGGTTTCGACCGCGACCCGGACTATTTGGTGCCCATATCATCGCCGCAGGAGAAGGACCGGCGCTATAGAAACGTGTTGTTGCGGGGTCGGATCGAGGCGGGGAAGGAGGAGGCGCTCGAATCCCTCTCGGACGTGGTCCGCGTCTGGATCGACGGCCCTATTGTGCCCCTCGCGACATCTGAGGAGAACGAGAAAGCACAGAAGAATCATTTTCTGTTTGGCTTCTAATCACCTCCCCTCTTTGCAGCCCGTAAGGAGGCCCCTATGTCACTCAAACGGGTCATCGTTGAGGTCAAGCAACCCACGCGCACTTCGCCTCTTGAGGCTATGGAGGGGGCGGTCAGACTGCGCCGACGCGCTTCGTCGTTCGCCCTCGACGAGGCGTTCGAGCCACTACTGGTCAACCGCCCGGTCCATCATTATGCTCTCTTCAATATGAACCTGGAGGGGGAAGAATCTGTCCTCCTGCGCGGTGAGGTGGAGCCGGAGGAAGAGGCGATGCTGCATGACGACCCCGATGTCGTCGCTGTGTGGACCGACGCCCCCATCGCGCCGTTCCCTCTTGATACGGGCGGCGGTGGAGCGCGAACACCAGCGACGGAACCTTCTGGATTTACCCCTTGCGACAGCGCCGATTGTGGCCCCGGCACACCCAAGGGGACGATGGCAGACGTGGTGGCCTACCTGGGCTGCGATGCGATCTGGGCGGAGGGGTTCCGCGGCGAGGGAATCGTCATCGGCATCTGCGACACAGGGGTGGACCGGGAGGACGTGCCGGCGGTGATCGACGGCTGGTCCCCGAATCCCAGCGTGGACTGGGGCACCGATGAGCACGGGCACGGGACAATGTGTGGATTCGACGCGGTGGGCATCTGCCCTGAATCGCGCATCCTGGACATTGGTGTCCTCAAAGGGGGACACGGGAGCTTTTCCGGCTACATCTCCGATGCCATCATGGCCTACGAATGGGCCATCCAGCGCCACCGCGCGGACGGGACACCGCACGTTCTCTCCAACAGTTGGGGAATGTACCAGAACGAGTGGGCGCCGGACTATGCCGATGACCCCCGCCACCCCTTCACCCTCAAGGTACTGCAGGCCATCAGAGAGGGGATCATCGTCTGCTTCGCTGCTGGAAACTGCGGGAACCAGTGCCCTGATGGACGGTGTGGCGACGATGTGGGCTTTGGGCGCTCGATCTGGGGGGCGAATGGACACGAGGCGGTGATCACGGTGGGGGCGGCCAATATTCAGGGGCAGTGGGCTGGCTATTCCAGCCAGGGACCGGCCGCCCTCTACGAGTACAAGCCGGACGTCTGCGCGCCTAGCCACTTTGCGGGCCACACTCCCTCCGACGCCGGCTCCTCTGCTGCCTGTCCCGTCTGCGCCGGGGTGGTGGGACTGCTCAAGCAGGCGCGCCCCCGCCTCACCCAGGAGCAAGCCCAGCGGACCCTTGTCAGGACGGCCAAGAACCTATGCGCTCCCGGTTGGGACTATCAGACCGGCTACGGGATGATTCAGGCCCACGCCGCCTTCCAGGCGGTGCGGAAGCGGCTGCCGCACCCAATTCGACGGCCCCCGCGGTAAGAAAGTAACCAGGCAGCCTGTCGGAGAGACCTGTAGCATAGGGGTTCGTGCCCGTTTTTCGCTTGTTTTTGAACTATTTTGCAGCCCATGGGCCGTCCACGAGGGGCTAAACTATATCTCTCCGACAACCTGCTAGACCAGGAAATGCACCGCCAGTTGCATCAATCCCTGGATGGCGGTAAAGAGGAAAAACGCCGGAAAGAGCGAGCGGTCCTCCGGGTGGCGCAGGTAACGCCACGTTGCCAGCCCTGCGATCAGCGTGGCTGCCGCCGGCGCTACCCAGCGCAGTGGGGGCCAGCCCCCACCGCTGGGCAGGGGGAAGAAAAAGGTCAGAGCCGTCTCCAGCGCCAGCGCCGCCACCAGCACCAACTGGGTGCACCGGGTGTCCATCCACTCCTCGCCTGTGACCAGGTGATAGATCAGCAGCCCTCCCAGCGGGAGCATCATCCAGAGGACGAGCATTGGCCCCAGCACGAGCACTACCAGCGAGAGCCGGAACACGCTGGTGAAGAGAGGGTTCACCACATCCCACAGGGTAAAGGCATTATAGGTCTGCTGCACGCCTGGAGCGGTGCTGGCATAGACGACCCGGTACTGACCGAACCCGCCCGGCTCCAGCCAAGCTAGGTGAAAGTACCCATTGCCGTCCATAGCCAGGGTGGGCCTGACGGAAGGAAGGGTGGAAGCAGTGATGATGTGCTCTGCTTCCCATCCGTCGGCCCTGGTCTGACGGGGGGGAAAATTCAGGGACTGCCTCTCTGCCGGTGCGCCGAGCGCCCGGCGTCCCCACGGCATCACAGGGGAGCAACCCCATATCTCGTACTCTGGCGTTTGGTCCTGTGCCAGGGCCATCACGCTTATTTGGGCTACCCCTGAGGGAGTCCAACGCGATTCCACCGTCTCGCTCAGCGCCAGCAGCAGTGGGGTGACCTGTCCCTCCAGCACCGTTATCCCGCTGGGGTCCCATCCCTCCGCCAGGTGCAGGTTTTTGAGCCGTTTCTGGCGAGGAAGGCCCAGGGGGAAGAAGGCGTATTCGCCCCGCGAGGAGACCTCGCGCATATCCACCATCGTCCAGAGGACATAGCCCGTTTCCTCGTCCAGCCCCAGAGCCGGTCCTTCGACCCGCTGGCCCGTGCGCCTAAAGACCTGAGCGATCTCCTCGGTGTCGTTCAGTTCGCCGCTCGCGGGGTCGAGGATGGCATAGTAGAGGCGACGAGTGTTGCGTCCGCTCCACTCCTGCCAAGCCACGTGGAGCTGCCCGCCGTCGTCCACCTGAACTGCGGGGGAGCGCCCGTTGGGGACCAGGAGGGTTGGCGGCGACACCAGGTTCCCGCCCAGGTCGAGCACAGCCCATTGCAACCCCTCCTCGTCGGCCCACATGGCGTGGAGGCGGCCGTCCGGCGCGAGGGCAAGCCGGGGTTCATCCTCGGCCCACCTAGTGGGGTCGGAGAGAACCAGCGGCTCGTTGTTCAGCAGGGTGCCATCAGCCTCCAACAGGGCGTAGTGAATGGTGGCGTGTGGTTCAGTCACCTCTCGCCATAGCAGGTGCAGCCGCCCGTCGGCTCCGATCTGTAATTGGGGGTCGCGGGGCTCTGTCGTATCCAACGGCAAGGTGCGGGCCAGGAGGATGGTACCGTCGCTGCCGATGTGGGCCAGCTCCAGCCTGCTCTCGAGGTTGGGCCACACCAGAAGGACGGTGGCGTCGGGGAGGGGCTGGACGACGATGGGGCGACTGACCGACGTGCGGCCGAGCACACGCCCGCGGCTCCACTCCCTAGAGGCACGGGGAACCATCGGCGAGTTATAGGAATAGCCCCAGGCGAGGAGGCCGATCAGTATGCAGAGGACCAACGCAAGGGCGACACGCCAGGCGGCTCGTTTCATCTCCTCTCCTTCGAATGAGTGGCTTATTAGATACCGCCGGGCGGACGCAAAAGTTCACTACAGCCCCCAGGGCGCACACGCAGGTGCGCCCCTACCGTAGGGGCGGACACATGGGTCCGCCCTCCGCCACTACAGGTTCATCACCGCCGAGAGCTCGTAGATCTCGCGGTCGATGCTCTTCTGGAACGCCACCGCCTTCTCCAGGGGTATAGTGGAGAGTTGGTTGCCCACCCAACCGACCATCACGCCGCGCGCGCCGTCGATGAGGGCGGTGGCGGCAGCGGCTCCCAACCGGGTCGCCAGCAGCCGGTCGAAGGCGGAGGGCTTGCCGCCCCGCTGGACGTGCCCCAGCACCGTCAGCCGGACCTCGAATCCTAGCTCCTCGCGCCGGTCCATCAGGTAGCTGATCAACGCCCGGCAGCCAGGCTTCCACCCCTCGGCGACGACGATGATGCAGTGAGCTTTGCCCCGGATGTAGGTGTCCTCGATCACGTCAGCCACCTTTTCCAGCGACGTTTCGATCTCGGGGATGAGCACCAGCTCTGCCCCTCCGGCTAGGCCGCTGGATAGCGCCAGGTAGCCCGAATTGCGTCCCATCGTCTCAATGAGAAAGGCCCGGTGGTGGGAGGAGGCGGTGTCCTTGATGCGGTCGATGGCGTCCAGGATGGTGTTCAGGGCTGTATCCACGCCGATGGCAATGTCGGTGCCGTTGACATCGTTGTCAATGGTCGCCGGGATGCCGACGACGGGGAACCCCAGGCGGTGGAGCTGGAGCGCGCCGGTCAGCGAGCCGTTGCCGCCGATGACCACCAGCCCCTCCGCGCCCAACTGGTTCAGGGTGCGGATAGCGCGTCGCTGCCCGTGTTCGGTGGTAAACTCCTGGCAGCGGGCCGTGCCCAGGATCGTACCCCCGCGGCCCATGATGCCCCCCACCGCGCGGGCGTCCAACTCTCTAACGTCGCCGCCGATCAGGCCATCGTATCCCCGGTGCACCCCGGTTACCTCAACGCCCTGATGGAGCGCCATCCGCGTCACAGCCCGAATGCAGGGGTTCAGGCCGGGTCCATCTCCGCCGCTCGTCAATACAGCAATCCGTTTCACTGTGCCTTTGCCTTTCAGCCTGTGGATGCCGCTCCCCTGCCCGCGGGAGCCTATTGGCCCGGCGTGCCCTCGCGTACCTGCACCGTGCCTGGTCCCAGCAGGTCGGCCAACTTTTCGCCCAATTCGAGGCAGTAGCGGGTCGAGTGGTTGGGGAACTCGAGGATCTGGTCACCGTTGGGGCCATCCTTCAGCAGGAAGGTGAAGCTGTCATCCCCCTTGTAAGAGATCAGCAGTTCGTGCACGGCAGAGAGGAGGCGGAAATCTCGTTGCGGGTCACCGCTGCGGCGGATCGTCACCTGGACCGTGCGGCGGGTGAGCGCATGGCGGGTTGGTGATGGAGGAGAGGCGGCCGGTGTGGAAGAGAGCGATGGGGAGCGGGGACGTGCCACCTCCTCGGGCGACTTGACCCATTCGCAGATCAGGCTCATCTGCTCACGGCGGGCGTTTGTCCTGCCGTGGACCACCACCACTCGGTCGGGAATCCACACCTCTTTGGTCCGCTCCCACGTGCGGGGAAAGACGACCACGTCGGCCGTTCCGTACAGGTCCTCTAGGGAGACAAAGGCCATCTCTTTGTCATTCTTGGTGGTGTGCCGCCGCACTCGCCGGACCACGCCCGCCACCGTTACCTGCTGATCTGGACGCTCCTCGCTCAGTTGCCCGGCGTTGGCAGTGATCACATCCCCCAGGCTCTGGAGTGCCTGGACCAGGGGGTGCTCGGAGAGATACGCGCCGGTCAGTTCTTTTTCCCACTCTAGAATCTCGCGCTGCGGGGCTTCCATAGCGGGAGGAAGGCCGGCAAAAAGACTGTCCTGGTCCTCAATCTGGACGCCGGTGGCCTCGCCAAAGAGGCTCATCTGTCCGATCTCGCGGGCGTGATGGATGCGGGCGCTGAGGCCGATCAGCCGGTCCAGTGCCGCCAGCAGACGGGCGCGAGGGCCAAAGTCGTCGAAGGCTCCCACCTTGATCAACCCCTCCATCGCCCGCCTATTGACCGTACGCAGGTCCGCCCGGCGGCAAAAATCCCCCAGATTGCGGAAGGGCTGGTCACCCCGCGCTCGCCTGATCTCTTCCACCGGCCCATCGCCGACATTCTTGACCGCGCCCAGGCCAAAGCGGATGGCAGGAGCTTGGCCCGGGCGGTCCTCGATGGTAAAGAGCAGGTCAGAGTGGTTGATGTTGGGGGGGAGAACGTCGATGCCGACCCGGCGGCACTCGCCCAGCAGTGCTCCCACTTTGTCGGTGTTGTTTCGCTCCACCGTCAGCAGGGCTGTCATATACTCGACGGGGTAATGAGCTTTCAGGAAAGCGGTCTGACAGGTGAGGACGGCGTAATCAGCCGCGTGCCCTTTGGGAAAGCCGTACCGGGCAAAGGTCTCCCAGTCCTTGAAAATAGCGGCGGCGACCTCCTGGGGGATCCCCCGTTGCACTGCCCCGCTGATGAATTTCTCCCGGTGGCGCATCAGCTCTTTTTTCTTTTTCTTGGCCACCGCCTTGCGCAAAAAGTCGGCCT
>JAOZPF010000114.1 GCA_029932895.1 Anaerolineae bacterium
GAACACCCCCGATGCCCATGCCATTGACACCTTCTCCCTTTCAGTGTATACTCCCCTCCGTCTAAAGGGGACGCAAGATGCACCAGATAGTTCCTCCCAGCTTGCCTGCGCCGCCGCAGCCAGACCGGCGCTCTGGATAGGTTCGCTGAGGACAAGCCAGCCAGCCCTCCAGACCGCGAGGGCTGGCTTTTTGTGAGTGAGCCATGACCATTCAAGAACTGACCGACCGCATGAACGACTTTGTCACCGCTATGGGATGGTACGAGGAGGACTCGCCGTACCAGCAAACGCCCCGCAGCATCGCCATCAGTCTGGCGCTGGAGGCAGCGGAGGCGCTGGAACACTTTCAGTGGGGCGAGCAAGCGGACCCCAATGGCCTGGCAGAGGAGTTGGCCGACGTGGCCCTCTACCTCCTCCAACTGGCCTATCTGAGCGGCGTGGACCTGGAGCAGGCGATTTTGGACAAACTGGCGTATAACTATACTCGCCAGTGGCCGGAGAAAACAGAGGACGTCTCTCCGCAAGGGAACTGACCATCACTTGCGGGTTCAGAGGAGGAGCGAGAATGGCAAAAGTCACCCCCCGCAGCGAGGATTATGCCCGCTGGTACACCGATGTAGTGCAGATGGCCGACCTGGCTGACTATGCCCCCGTCCGGGGCTGCATGGTCATCAAGCCCTATGGCTATAGCCTGTGGGAGAACATCAGGAACAGCCTCGATTGGCGGTTCAAGGCCACGGGGCACGTCAATGCCTACTTTCCCCTTTTCATCCCCATGAGCTTTCTCGAGAAGGAGGCAGAGCACGTTGAGGGCTTTGCTCCCGAACTGGCAGTCGTCACCGTCGGGGGAGGCAAGAAGCTAGAAGAACCACTGGTCGTCCGGCCCACCTCCGAGACGGTCATCGGTCATATGTACGCCAAGTGGATTCAATCCTACCGCGACCTGCCGCTACTGATCAACCAGTGGGCCAACGTCGTCCGCTGGGAGATGCGCACGCGCCTTTTCTTGCGCACGATGGAGTTTCTGTGGCAGGAGGGCCACACCGCCCATGCCACCGCCGCGGAGGCGCTGGAGGAGACACTGCGCATTCTCGATATCTATGCCGAGGTCGCTATTGAGGAGGCCGCCATCCCGGTTATCAAGGGTCGCAAGAGCGAGAGCGAAAAATTCGCCGGGGCAGTGACTAGCTATACCATCGAGGCGATGATGGGCGACCGGCGTGCTCTCCAGGCCGGCACCTCCCACTTTCTTGGTCAGAACTTTGCCCAGGCTTTCGATATCACGTTTCTGGACCAAAACAACGAGTCCCAATACGTCTGGACCACCAGTTGGGGGATGAGCACGCGCATGGTGGGTGCGGTGATCATGGCCCATGGCGACGACCAGGGGCTGAGGCTGCCGCCTCGCCTCGCCCCCATCCAGGTGGTGGTCGTTCCCATCTGGCGCGATGAGGGCCAGCGCGCGACGGCGTTGGAGGCCGCCGCGCAGGTCCAGGCGGCCCTCGAACCGGAGGTGCGCCTCAAGGTGGACGACCGGGACGGGCTTTCTCCCGGCTGGAAGTTCAATGATTGGGAGATGCGCGGAGTGCCGCTGCGGGTCGAGATCGGCCCGCGGGACGTGGCCCAGGGCCAGGTGGTGCTGGCCCGGCGTGACAAACCCGGTCGTGAGGGCAAGAGCAGCGTGCCTATGTCGGGGTTGGCGAACGCGGTGCGCGAGATGTTGATGACGATCCAGGCCGATATGTACCGCCAGGCGCTGGCCTTCCGCGAGGCTCACACCCGGTATGTGGACGACTTTGAGGGGCTGCGCGAGGCCGTAGCCGACGGCTTTGCCTACGCCTGGTGGTGCGGCAGCCCGGCGTGCGAGGCCAAGGTCAAGGAAGAGACCTCCGCCACCATTCGTTGCGTGCCGCTGGAGCAAGAGCAAGGCGCGGGGACGTGCGTCGTCTGTGGGGAGAGGGCGGAGGAGCGGGCTGTCTTTAGCCGCGCCTACTGAGCCCGGCCGGCCTGTTCTGAGGAGGGAGAATGCCAGAAGCGACTTTCCACTTTCCCCCCGACTTCAAGTGGGGCACCGCTACCTCTGCTCACCAAGTGGAGGGGAACAGCACCAACAACGATTGGTGGGCCTGGGAGCAGGGGGAAGGGCACATCCAGGACGGGCAGCGCTCTGGCCTGGCCTGCAACTGGTGGGAGCAGGCGGAGCAGGATTTCGACCGCGCCGCCGAGTTGGGCCAGAACAGCCATCGCCTCTCGGTGGACTGGTCCCGCATCGAGCCTCGCGAGGGGCGCTTTGACGCGGCGGCGCTCGACCGCTACCGGGCGATGCTGCGGGCGCTGCGGGAGCGGTCCATTGAGCCGATGGTCACCCTGCACCACTTTGTCAATCCCCTCTGGCTGGCCGAGATGGGTGGATGGGAGAACCCCCGCGCGGTGCCCCTCTTTGACCGCTTTGTGGCCCACGTCGTAGAGGCACTGGGCGAGTTCTGCACCCTCTGGTGCACGATCAACGAGCCAAACATCGCTGTCACGATGGGCCAACTGTTTGGCCTCTTTCCGCCCGGTCCGCGCGGTTTTCGGGCGGCGATGCGGGCGGGGCGCAATCTGATGCGCGGTCACGGGGCTGCCTACCACCGTATCCACGCCCTCCAGCCGCAGGCGCAGGTAGGATACGCTCACAATTATCACATCATAGACCCCGCCACCCGTTCCCCACTAGACCACTGGGTCGCCAGCCTCCAAGACCGCGCCTTCAACGAGACCTTTCTGGCGGCGGCGCGAGGCTGGTGGCGGCTACCCCTGGGCTTTGGCCCGGCCTGGCGGCTGCGCCGCACCCTCGACTGGATCGGCCTCAACTATTACACGCGGGAGCTGGTGGCTTTCGACCACCGGGAGGCGGCGCAGATGTTTGGTCGTCGCTTCCATCCCGAGGATGCCGAGCTCTTGGACGGGGGGTACGGCGAGTTCTATCCTCAGGGGATGGATCGCGCACTGCGCCGGCTGGCCCGCCTGGGCTTGCCCATCTATATCACCGAGAACGGCATCCCCGATAGCGACGACGACCAGCGGCCGCGCCACCTCATCACCCACCTTCACCAGGTGTGGAAGGTGATCCAGAACAACGTCCCGGTGCGGGGCTACTACCACTGGACGCTGGTGGACAACTTTGAGTGGGCGGCAGGGTGGTCGCTCCGCTTTGGCCTGATTGCATTGGATGTGGAGACGCAGGAACGAACGTTCCGGCGCTCGGCCTATCTCTACCGCGACATTGTCCGCGCCAACGGGATCACGCCGCAGATCATTGACGAGTACGCGCCAGAGCTACGGCCGGTGTTGCTGCCGGGGTAGCCACATTTTTCGAGGGCGCGCCTATTCGATCACTTCGATCCCGCCCATCCACGGCCGCAGCGGTTCCGGCACGACGACCGAGCCGTCGGCCTGTTGATAGTTCTCCAGCACAGCGATCATCACCCGTGGCAGGGCCAGCCCCGACCCGTTGAGCGTGTGCACATAGTGTGGCTTGGCCCCCCTCTCGGGCCGGTAGCGGACGTTGGCGCGGCGGGCCTGAAAGTCCTCGCAATTGCTCACGCTGCTGACCTCCAGCCACTCTGCGCAACCGGGGGCCCACATCTCGATGTCGTACGTCTTGGTGGCGGCAAAGCCCAGGTCGCCGGTGCAGAGCTCTTTCACCCGGTAGGGAACCTCCAGGCGACGGCAGATAGTCAGGGCGTGCTCCAACATGTCCTCAAGCGCGTCGTAGCTGGCCTCTGGTTCGGTGAACTGGTACATCTCCACCTTGTCGAACTGGTGACCGCGCTTGATGCCGCGCACATCCCGCCCGGCGCTCATCTTTTCGCGGCGGAAGCAGGCGGTGTAGGCCACATACCGCCGGGGAAGCGTGCCGGGGGCGAGGATCTCGTCCCGGTGGAGGTTGGTCAGCGGCACCTCCGCCGTCGGCACCAGCCACAGGTCCTCCTCCACATCGTGGTAGAGATTGTCGGCGAACTTGGGAAGCTGGCCCGCGCCCAGCAGGATCTCTTCCTTGACCACAAAGGGGGGATAGACCTCCAGGTAGCCGTGCTCGCGGGTGTGAACGTCAAGCATCCAGGCGATGAGGGCTCGCTGCAACCGTGCCCCGGCCCCCAGAAGGTTGTAAAAACGGCTCCCGGCGAGCTTGACGCCGCGCTCAAAGTCGATGATGCCCAACTCTGGTCCCAGGTCCCAGTGGGGGAGCGGCTCGAAATCGAACGAGGGCAACTCCTGCTCCCAGTCCTGGCTCACGACGTTGTCTTCTTCGTCGGCCCCTATAGGCACCGAATCGTGGGGCAGATTGGGGATCGTCAGCAGCAGCGACTCGCGTTCTGCCTCTGTCTCTCGCACTTGCTCCTCCAGCGCTCCGATGTGCTTGCCGACGGTGCGCATGGCGGCGATGCGCGGCTCCCGCGCAGCGGGGTCCTTCATCCGCCCGATCTCTTTGGAGACGCGGTTCCGTTCGGCACGGAGCTCCTCCAGTTGTGCCAACAGACCGCGCCACCGCTCATCCGCCTCCAGGACGCGGTCGATCACCTCCAGGTTCTCGCCCCGCGTAGCCAGTGCTCGTTTAACCCCGTTGGGGTCCCTTCGCAAACGTCCAATATCTAGCATCTTGTTCCCTCACCTATCTCGCGTTTCCTGCTCTTTGGGTCGCAGGTGTGGGTAGAGAATCACCTCGCGGATAGAGGCGCGGTCGGTCAAAAGCATCACCAGCCGGTCCACCCCCATCCCAAGCCCGCCGTTGGGCGGCATGCCGTACATCATCGCCCGCACGTAGTCCTCGTCCATCGGGTGACTTTCGTCATCCTCCGCCGCGTACAATCGCCCCATTTCCAAAAAGCGCTGCTCCTGGTCCAGGGGGTCGTTCAGCTCGGTGAAAGCGTTCCCCATCTCTAGCCCGCCGATAAAGAACTCGAATCGTTCGACGTGAGTGGGGTCGTCGGGCTTGGCCTTGGCCAGGGGAGAGATGTCGCGCGGATAGTCGTAGATGAAGGTCGGTTGGATCAGGGTTGGCTCGACCATACCGCCCAGCAGGCTGTTGTCGATCAACTTGCCCCAGGTGAAGCCGGGCTCCGCCGGGCGGCCGATGGCCCGCATCGCCTCGGCCAGCGACTCGGCGGTGGGATAATCGACATAGTCGATACCGCTGGCCTCCTTGATCGCCTCGCGCAGCGTGACTCTCCGCCAGGGTGGGCTGAGGTCGATGGTGTGCCCCTGGTAGAGGATCGTCGTGGTGCCCAACACCTGCTGCGCCACCGCGCTCACCATCTCCTCGCACAGCTCCATCACGCCCCGGTAATCGAGGTAGGCAGCATAGAACTCGAGCATCGTGAACTCGGTATTGTGTTTGTACGAGATGCCCTCGTTGCGAAAGTCCTTGCCGATCTCATAGACCCGCTCCAGCCCGCCTACCAGGAGCCGCTTGAGGTAGAGCTCGTCCGAGATGCGCAGGTAGAGGTCCTGGTGGAGCTTGTTGTGGTGGGTGACAAATGGACGGGCGGCAGCGCCACCGTAGAGCGGCTGCAGGACCGGCGTCTCCACCTCCATAAAGCCGCGCCCGTCCAGAAAGTGGCGCAGAGCGGAGAGAGCCTGGGCGCGGATGCGGAAGAGCTGTCGCACCTCGGGGTGGACAGCCAGGTCGGCGTACCGCTGCCGGTATCGCTCCTCCACGTCGGTGAGAGCGGAGTAGCGGATCACCTTGCCCGCGCTCTGTTGTTCCTTGCCCCATGGGAGTGGGGAGATGGATTTGGAGAGCATACGCAGCCGGGTCACCAGCACCGAGATCTCGCCGGCGCGGGTGCGCATCAGGGTGCCGCGGGCCTCCACAAAGTCGCCCAGGTCGAAATCCTGTTTGAACGCCTGGTAGGCCTCTTCTCCCAGGTTGTTCAGCCGCAGAAAGAGCTGGATCCTTCCGCTCCCGTCCTCAATGTGGGCGAAGGCGGCCTTGCCCATCACCCTGGTACTGCGCAGTCTTCCGACCACGACGACCTCCAGCCCTTCCTCACCGGCTTCGTAAGCGGCGATCGCCTGGGCGGCGGTGTGAGTTCGTTCCGCACGCGGCGGGTAGGGGTCCCAGCCCCTTGCTCGCAACCGCTCCAGCTTGACCAGGCGCTGTCGTTCCAGGTCGTTCAGCTCCATCTTGCTTCCTCCGTTACAAAAAACGGACGCACCGCAAGGCCGTCCGTCCGTCCGATTCCGGCGCTGGCGGTTACTGGACCCGGATGATGCGAAAGACTAGCAAGCCGCCGGGGGCGTTCACCGTGACCTCATCGCCCGCCCGGTGGCCCATCAGGGCCTTGCCGAGGGGAGATTCGTAAGAGATCTTGCCCTCGGAGGGTGCGGTCTCGGCGGAGCCGATGATGTGATAGGTCTCTGGCGCTCCGTTCCCCTCCACGATCGTCACCCGGCTGCCAAGCTTGATGACATCGCCGCCCTCGGTCTCTTCGATGATCTCGACATCGGCGAGGAGCGCTTCCAGTTCCATAATGCGCCCTTCGACAAAGGCCTGCTCGTTCCGTGCGGCCTCCAACTCGGCGTTCTCCAGCACGTCTCCCTCGGACAGTGCTTCATGGAGCCGACGGGCTACCTGTTGCCGCCGCGTTGTGCGGAGGTGTTCTAGTTCCTGGCACAGCTTCTCGTATCCCTCGCGGGTGAGATAAGCGGTTTGTGTGTTCATACTCATCCTATTTGGAAGAGATCTAGGCGTAGGTCCAACTGGCGGCGAACGGCCTCCTCTCGGAGGCCATTATCACGCAGGAGACCGGCTCCAAAGGCCGATGCTCAAGCCTTTGCGGGCCGGTCGAAACACCGCTTTTGAAACGCAAAAACTGAGAGAATCTCCCTCAGTTATAAGCGCGTATATTATAGCCCATAACAAACAGTTTGTAAAGCACACCTGGGCGCGTTTCTGGTACCCAGGTACGGGCAGCCCCGCCAAAAACAGGCCGCGAATCAACACGAATTGCACGAATGACTGACCTTTCGTGTAATTCGTGGCGGGGAAAATGAACACACACGGGCAGAGCGTGTCTGCGCAAGCGGACGATCAACACCTCCTGCGGCGTGACCCTGCCCGCCGGCGCTGCTTCCGGGTGCATCTCACTTTGGGGGCGAATTGGGCGAACAGTCCGTAGGTCGCGGTCCCCAATCGTAGCATAGGGGTTCGTGCCCGTGGACGGCTAACGGCCACAAGGGGTTATGCTACGGGCACGAACCGGCTAAAGCCTATATTCCATAGTGACGTCGCGCTCCAAGCGCGACCTCCAAGCTACGGACTCGACGTCTCCCCATCCTCGCGCCTCCCCTGCCGGGCAACCCGCCCCAACGGGTGTGCGTCAGTTTGGGGACGAATTATTGGCCCCGACGGTGAGATCAAGTGGTGCGCTCGGCTCCTGCAGCTCGCCCCAAAACTGAAATACATCCCTGCTTCCTCTCGTGAGGCAAGCCGGCGGCTTGCCCCACGACTGAAGCGCACCCGGCAGGGCATGTTGGTTTGACTTTTCGGCCACCTTGCAGTAAAATTATTTCAGTGGGACGTTGTCCCGAAAAACGGGACAGGCGTATAGCCCTTGCGGAGCGTGGGGCATACCATTTCCGCCGGAAAGGAGCTACAGAGAATGGATTTTGCGCTGACTGCCGAACACAAAATGGCTGCCAAGATGGTGCGGGACTTTGCCGAGAAGGAAGTGGCCCCCGTCATCAAGGAGTACGATCGGGCGCATCGTGTCGACCGCGACGCCATCGCCCGAATGGCTGAACTTGGCATTCTGGGCATCTGCATCCCCGTGCGCTATGGCGGGCAGGGGATGGATTACATCACCCTGGGTCTGGTCTGTGAGGAGCTGGAGCGGATCGATACCTCGCTGCGGGTGGTGATGAGCGTCCACGTTGGTCTCAACAACCTGGGGTTATTGCAGTGGGGTAGCGAGGCACAGAAACAGCGCTTTTTGATCCCTCAGGCGCGGGGGGAGCGGATCGCTACCTACGCTCTCACCGAACCCGGTGCCGGTTCCGATGCCGCCGCCATCATCACCACCGCCCGCCGCGAGGGGGACGTCTACGTCCTCAATGGCGAAAAGATGTGGATCAGCCTCGCCGATGTGGCTGACACCTTTATCATCTTTGCCAAAACCGATCCCCACGCCGACCCACCTCACCGGGGGATGACAGCCCTTATCGTCCAGCGGGAGATGGGGGGGGTCACCACCGGCGATATCCACGGCAAGCTGGGGGTGCGAGCCGGCTCCACCGGTTGGATCAGCCTGGACGACGTGCGGGTGCCGGTGGAGAACCGGCTGGGTGAGGAGGGGGAGGGGTTCAAGATTGCCATGAGCTGCCTGGATAACGGGCGCTACACCGTGGCCGCCGGGGCAACCGGGCTGCTCCGCGCCTGCCTGGAGGCTTCGGTGCAGTACGCTAACGAGCGACGGACCTTTGGGCGCGAGATCGGTCAGCACCAGTTGATCCAGCAGATGATCGCCCAGATGAAGCGGGACTATGAGGCCGCGCGGTTGCTCTATCTGCGGGCGGGCTGGCTCAAGAACCAGGGCCAACGCAACACTCAACAGACCAGCATGGCCAAGTGGTTGGCCACCGAGGCCAGCTTTGCCGGAGCT
>JAOZPF010000115.1 GCA_029932895.1 Anaerolineae bacterium
GACGAGGATAGTTTCCGCGCGCTAATTCGCCACGTCCTGCCCCACGTCAACGGAGGAGACACCAGCGGCACCACCGGCGAGTTCCCCTACCTCACCCGCGCCGAGCAGCGCCGCATGGTCGAGATCGCCCGCGAGGAAGTGGGCGACAAGCTGGTCATCGCCGGCTGCGGGGCGTCCGGCACCAACCAGGCCCTCGATCTGGCCGCCGACGCCAAGGAGGCCGGCGCCGACGCCGTGCTGGTCGTCACCCCCTACTTCCTCCACCCCTCCGACAAGGGAATCTACCAACACTTTTACGACATCGCCACCCGCATCGACATTCCCCTCATCCTCTACAACATCCCCCAGGTGATGGACGCCTACCTGCCGCGCACCGTGGTCGAGGACCTGGCCGACCTGGACAACGTGGTGGGACTGAAAGACTCGTCCGGCAACCTGACCTACACGATGGAGCTTTTAGAGTTCGTGGGCGACCGGATCGACCTCCTCATCGGCCACGACGAGGTGGTGGTGCCGGCACTGGCTGGCGGGGTGACGGGAATGATCCTCGCCAGCGCCCAGGTCTACCCAGAGGTGTGGCAGCAAGTGCTACGGCTGATGGAGGAGGGCCGCCTGGCAGAGGCCCGCGCCCTGCAGCGGCAGGTACAAAAGCTATCCCGCATCTTTTGCCGTTACGGTGGCGGCGTCGCTGTCAAGGCGGCATTGCGGATGATGGGGATCGACGCCGGCCGCCCGCGCCGCCCCCTCAAATCGGTCGGCGGCGCGCTGATCCACGAGACACGGGCCGAGATCCAGTTGGAGCTGGAAAAGCTGGGCAAGGTCCCAGTGGAGGAGACCTCCTTCGATTACCCCGCCGGGCCACTGGAGAGCCGCTTTGGCGACCTGGAGCTGGGACCGGAAGAGATCCGCGCCCACGGCCTGCGGCTCGGCTCCGGCACCGCCGGCGAAGGGCTGAACCGGGTCCAACTGGACCTGATCGGGGGACGCAAGGAGACCCCCCTGGGCGACGCCTACGCCCTGCAATTGACCTATCCCCTCCACGGGCGGGAGGCGCTGACCGCCATCCTGGAGCCGGGGCTGACAGTGCGTCCCTCCACTCTCCTGCTGCCCACCCTGCCACAAAAGAACCTGCGCCAAGCCAACATGATCTACGGCCCCACCCAGTCCGCACTGGCGCGGGCCATCGCGGACGCGCTGGAGGACGGCACGATCCCCCGCCAGGCCGCTCAGGAGGAGGTGATGGTCGTCCTGGCCACAGTTCATCCGCGCGCGCTGGACCGCAACGCGCTCTATCACACCGTCTACCAGGCTGCGCAGATAGCCATCGCGCAGGCATTTGGAGGGCCGGCGGGCCAATAGCCCGCCCATACGGAGGCAGAAATGGGTTACAAAACCGATTGGTTCAAGGGTATCTTTCCCGCTCTGGTCACCCCCTTCACGTCCGACAGCCGCTTTGACGAAGCGGCCTACCGGGCGTTGATCCGCCACGTCCTGCCCCACGTCAACGGGGTCGTGCCGTGCGGCACTACGGGCGAGTTCTCGTATATGAGCTTTGAGGAACGCAAACAGGTCATTGAGGTCTGCCTGGACGAAGTGAATGACCGGGTGCCGGTGCTAGCTGGTACCGGCATGCCTTCCACCCGCGAAACGCTGGCGCTGACCGAGTGGGCGCGCGACGCTGGCGTGTCCGGCGCGCTGGTCGTCGCTCCGTACTACCTCAAGCCTTCCTTCAACGAGGTATACGACCACTACCGCGCCCTGGACAAGCTGGGCCTGCCCCTCGTCCTCTACAACATCCCCCAGTGCTCCGGTACCCACTTCCGCTGGTGGACAGCGGAGGGAATGGCTATCGACCTGGAGAACGTCGTCGGCATCAAGGATTCGTCGGGCGACCTGCCTTTTATGGAGGCGATGTTCGAAAAGGTCAAGGGCAAGATCGGCATCTTTGTCGGCCACGACGAGGTGGTGCAAGCGGCGCTGGCCGCCGGGGCCGATGGCGCTATCCTGGCCTCGGCCAACCTCATCCCCGACCTGTGGCAAAAGGTCTACCAGGCCACGCTGGCGGGCGATCTGGCGACGGCCCAGGCATGGCAGCAAAAGGTGCAAAAGTTGGTGCGCATCGTCGTCCGCTGCAGCTCTACCCAGGCGGTAAAGGAGGGATTGCGGATGATGGGCGTCGATGTCGGCGACTCCCGCCACCCGGTAATGCCCGGCGGCGGCTTTCGCCGCGAGGACTATGAGGAGCTGCGCTTGCAGCTCGAAGTGCTGGGCAAGATTCCCGCCACCCAAGTGGTCTACGACCTGGGCGACCGCCAGGTGCAGACCCAGATACCGGCTGTGCCGCGCACCCCGCGCCTCGTGGCCGACTGGACCCTGCGCGTGGGCGAGGGGTTCGCTGGGCCGCCCTTCCAGGAACTGGCCCACGTGGACCTGTTGCTGGGGCGCAAGAATGGGCCAGTAGGCCGGGCCATCCAGCGGGCGATGTCCGAGTGGGGCGCGGAGCGAGGATTGACGATCATCAATGAGCATCCGCTGACCCTGTTGGTCCCCACCGTGACGGTCCGCACCGCCAAACAGCACCGCCTCCTGGAGCACGCCGCCGAGGGGGTGAACCTGGCTATCCAAAAGAACATCGAGAGCGGTTTCCTGCCAGTGGGAGCGTTGGACGACCTGGTGTTGATCGTCAACGCCTTTGTCCATCCCGCGGCCTCGATCGCCAAACGAGTAGCATTCAACAATTTCAAAGCCACCAACCAAGCCATCCGCAAGGCCATCGAGGAGCGGCCCACACTAGCAGAGCTGTTCAACGAGAAGGCGGCCGCCCGCCACCCATTCCGTTACGCCCCGTAGGGGCGCTATAGAAAGCTACTGGGAACAGACCCAAGGACAAAGCGCGTCTTTTCAATGTGGTGCGCCTCATCCCGGTTGGATGGGGAGACGGGGAGTCCGCAGCTTGGAGGTCGCGCTTGTAGCGCGACGTCACCATGGAATATAGGCTTTAGCCGGTTCGTGCCCGTAGCATAGGCCCTTGTGGCCGTCTTGTGGCCGTCTTGTGGCCGTCGGCCAGTTTGCCGTCCACGGGCACGAACCCCTATGCTACGATTCGAGAGGCGACCTGCTCAAGAGTAACTTTTCAATGAGCGTTTGCAGGTATGACCCCATGACGAGTGCTTACAGCAAGCGCGACCTACGGACCGTTCAATTTGTCCCAAAGTGAGATGCCCCCGCGCCCTGCCGACGTTGCAATCAAGTGGCACGGTGGTATAATCACCCTGTGCATGTTAGAGGCGAGTATATCGTGTGAGGTGAACGCATGGGATTTGGGAGCTTTCGTGTCGGCGTGCCCGAACTCTTGATCGTCCTGGCTATCGTTATCCTGCTCTTTGGCGTCGGCCGCCTGGGCAAGATCGGAGCCGAGTTGGGGAAAGGCATCCGCAACTTTCGCCAGTCCCTTTCTGGCGAGGACGTGACAGAAGAAGAGGAAGAGCAACCGCCCGCCCAGTGAACCGGCTGTCGAGAGAGCTCGTTGCCGGTATCAGACAAACGCGCTGATGGACATTTTCAACATCGGCACAGGTGAACTTTTCTTCATACTCGTGCTTGCCATCCTGCTCGTCGGCCCTCGGCGAGCAGTCGAACTGGTACAGCAGATCGGCCGACTGATGGCTCGACTGCAGCGCGAGTGGCGCAGCGTGCAACAGAGCGTGCTCACAGAGGTCAACGCGCTGAAAGAGGACACGCTGGCGGCGGTCGACCCCGGCCTGAAAGAGATCGCGGAAGAGGTGCGGGCGCTCGAGCAGGAAGCACTAGCAGCGCAAGCCCAGGAGCAGGCCGAACTAGAAACCCCGGTCTTGCCGTCACCGGCTGCGGGGCAGGCCCAGCCGGAGGACGAGGCTCCTAGCAAAGCCGGTGCCCCGGCATCAAAAGGCGAGACGGAATGAGCGAGGATAAGGCAGCCAAGCCCTTCCTGGAGCACATTGAGGAGCTGCGCCAGCGTTTGTTTCGCGCGCTGCTGGGGCTATTGGCAGGAACGCTGGTGAGCGCTATCTTTACCCCCCGTCTACTCGAGTGGCTCGCCCGGCCCGTCGGCGGGCTGGAGAACCTGGAGGCCATCGAGGTCACCGAGAATGTGGGGGTCTTTATGCAAGTCGCCCTGCTCAGCGGCGTCACCATAGCAATGCCGTTCATCCTCTACCAGTTGTGGCGCTTTGTCGAGCCGGGTCTCTTGGCCCGCGAGCGCCGCTATGTCTACCTCCTGGTCCCGTTGGCGAGCGGCCTCTTTATGAGCGGCGCTGCTTTTGCCTACTTTGTCATGCTCCCCACCGCCGTCCCCTTTCTCATCGGCTTTACCGGCATCCCCACCCGCCCCCGTCCGGCTAACTATGTCTCTTTCATCACCAACCTGATGTTCTGGATCGGCATCAGCTTTGAGACCCCACTGCTCATCTTTTTCCTGGCCAAAGTGCGGGTGGTCAATTACCGCATGCTGGCCAAAAACTGGCGGGTGGCCCTCCTTCTGATCGCCGTCCTGGCGGCGGTGGTCACCCCCACACCCGACCCAATCAATATGGGATTGGTCATGCTCCCCCTGACCGTGCTCTACGGCCTGAGCATCCTCCTCGCTCGCATCGCCTACCAGCCGGCGGAGGAAGGCGAGTAGCACCGTTGGCTGGCTTGAAACCCACGGTATCAGCCGTCGCCTGCGACACTTATGACCCCCTCGCCATCCGGCGAGCTGTTGAAACCGCGCTGGCTCCCTTGGGCGGGATCAAGCGCTTTGTCCATCCCGGGATGCGGGTGCTTCTCAAGCCCAACCTGCTGACGTCCGCCCGGACAAAGCAGGCGGTGACAACACACCCCGCCGTCGTTCAGGCAGTGGCCGAATTGGTGCAGCAGGCAGGAGGAACAACCCTCATCGGCGATTCGCCCGCCGGTGACGTGAGTGAGGGAGCCCGTGTCTACCGCAGCAGCGGAATGAGCGACGTGGCGGCGCGCACCGGGGCACGCCTGGTCCCTTTCAAAGAAGTCGAGTACCGCCGCCTGAACGGCGGGGATTATACCATTGCCCGTCCCGTCTTTGAGGCCGATCTGGTCATCAACCTGCCCAAGCTCAAGACCCACGTTCTGACCCTCTACACGGGAGCAGTCAAGAATCTCTTTGGCACAATTCCCGGTCAGCGGAAGCGGGAAGCACACTACCGGGCTCCCGGCGTCAAAGATTTCAGCCGAGTGCTGACGGACGTGTTGGAGCTGGTCAGGCCAGGGCTGACGATTATGGACGGCGTGTGGGGGCAGGAGGGAACCGGCCCCGGCGCGGGCGGGACACCCCGCCGCTACAACTGCCTGGCAGCGTCAACGGACCCGGTGGCACTGGACGCGGTGATAGCGCGGGGGATGGGCTACCGGCCCGGCGCGGTGCTGCACCTGACCGAGGCGGGGGCACGGGGGCTGGGCGTGGCCGACCCAGACGCAGTCCGGGTGGAGGGAGATAAACGAACCCTCGACTTTGGACCGGTCGCCCACCCTGCCTCCTGGCTCCAGCTTCGCATCCCCGCCTGGGTGGGTGCCCCCCTGCGGTTGGCCGCCCGCTTACGGCCCCGGGTAGTGACCGGAAAGTGCATCGGCTGCGGTCGCTGTGCCGAGGTCTGCCCCCAAGACGTCATCACGCCGGGGACGCCGCCGACATTCCGCTTGGATGACTGTGTCGGTTGCCTCTGCTGCGCTGAGGTCTGCCCTCAGGGGGCCATCGAGCCGTACCACAATCTCCTGGGGCGGCTGCTCGGCTTTGGCCTCTGACGGGTCCGCGGTAGTTCGCCCCCACCGCAATCCGCTCTACCCGCTCTATCCGCTTAATCCGCTCACAATTCGGGCGCACACGCAGGTGCGCCCCTACCACAATCCGCTCAATCCGCTGACCACTTTCGTTGACTTCCCTCCCGTTGCAGGTATAATGTCCTCAGGACATAATTGCCCGTATAGGAGGGAGTAATGACAAGACGATTGGGTGTCGCTGGCTTCCTGGCCGCCACCGTACTTTTGCTGACAACCTGTGTGCCGCCGTCGCCAGCACCGGTGATCCAGACAGTGGAGGTTCCAGGCCCCACCCAGATCGTCACGGCAACCCCCACAGCGACACCGACCCCCGGCCCATCCCGGCTGGTCATCTGCCAGGATGCAGAACCGGAGACGCTTTACCTCTACGGCGGTTCCTATGCTGCCCGCCACGTGCTGGAGGCCATCTACGACGGGCCCATCGACCAGCGCTCCTACGACCTGCAGCCCATCATCCTGGACAAACTACCCAGCCTGACCGACGGCGACGCCTACTTTGACACAGTCACAGTCCAGGCCGGGGACCGGGTGATGGATGTCAACGGGTGGCCCGTGGAACTGGTAGAGGACGTGCAGGTCTTTGCCAGCCACACCTGTATGGACGCTGACAACCCAGACTGCGTGGTCACTTTTAACGGAAACGATCCGATCCAAATGGAGCAGATGGTCGTCTCCTGGCAGCTGCTGGACAACGTCACCTGGTCGGACGGCGAGCCGGTGACCGCCGATGACTCGGTCTACAGCTACGAGCTGGCCTGCGATCCCGACACCCCCTCCTCCGATCCCGACATACCTTACGGGCGGGACCTGTGCGCGAGGACCGAATCATACGTCGCTGCCGGGGAGCACACAGTAGTCTGGACAGGCATACCGGGATACGTGGACGACCTCTTTCCCCTCTACTTTTTCCGGCCACTGCCCCGTCACCTCTGGCAGGAAGAGCTTGGCTACAGCGCAGCCGACCTGGTGACGAGTCCCGAAAGCACGCGCCAACCCCTCGGCTGGGGTCCTTTTGTCATCACCGAATGGGTCCAGGGCGATCACGTGACGATGGAGCGCAATCCCCTCTACTTTCGTGCCGACGAGGGGCTGCCCCACGCTGATCAGGTGGTCTTTCGCTTTGCTCACGACACCAACGAACTGATCGCTATGCTGCTGGCCGGCCAGTGCGACATTGGCCTGATGCAGACCGGCCTGACTCCCGACACTGTGAGCGAGCTAGCTGTGGGCGGCGATCTGAGCACGGTCACCCCCCTGCTGATCCAAGCCCAGGAACAAGGGCTGGTCAACCTGGTCATCTCGCCCAGTACGATCTGGGAGACCCTCGCCCTGGGGATTAACCCCTCTCGCCTTTACAATCGCCCAGATTACTTTGAGGACCCACTGGTACGGCAGGCAATCGCCCACTGCATCGACCGGCAGGACATTGTGGACGAGGTGACCTACGGGTTGGGAGAGGTGGCCGATTCTTATGTCCCGCCGCAGCACCCCCTCTACGCCGGGGAGCAGTTGACCCGCTGGGAGTATGACCCCATTACCGGCAGGGCACTACTGGCTGAGGCGGGGTGGGAGGACCAGGACAATGACGCGGTGCTGGAGGCCGCCGGCGTGACCGGCGTGCGGTACGGCACTTCATTCAGCGTCGATCTGCTGGTAGTACAGGGAGACCCTCAGCAGGACGCCATCGCCCACATCATCCGTTCCAACCTGGCCGACTGCGGCATTGACGTGAACTTGACCTACGCTCCAGCCCAAGAGTTCTTTGCCGACGGCCCTGTCGGTCCGCTGTTTGGCCGCCAGTTCGATATGGCTATCTTTGGCTGGAGCGCGGACGTGGAGCCTCCCTGCGACCTGTACCTGAGCGATTCGAGTCCCCAAGACCTGAATCAGGCCAACACATCCGGCTTTGCCAACGAGGAATACGACACCGCTTGCCATGCGGCGCTAGAGGCAATGCCGGGCGCGTACGAGTACGAGAACTATCACGTCGAAGCGCAGCGCATCTTCTCCGAACAGCTTCCCGAGATTCCTCTCTTCTGGTGGGTGCGAGTGGCCGTCACTCGCCCCGGAGTGACCAACCTTGTCCTCGACCCCTCCGAGGTGAGCTTGCTGTGGGACATTGAGGAGATCGGCCTGACACCATGACCGCCCGCGTCACTGGTCCAGGAACAACTCCATAAAAAGTTCGTCCTCGTACTGGCCGTCGATCTTGACCTGCCTCGCCAGCACCCCTTTCTGGACAAAGCCCAAGCTGCGGTAGAACGCCTGGGCCTGGGCGTTCCCCGCCCGCACATAGATCACGAGCTTTTCATAGCCGTGGGCGCGCGCAAAGGCCAAAGTGTGCTGGGCCAGGCAACGGCCGACCCCCCTCCCACGCCACTCGGGCAGGACAAAGGTCCCCACGCTCCCCACGTGGTCGAAAGAGTCGGTATAGCGGGCCCACTGGTCCAACGACTGGAAACCGACGACACGCCCTTCTACAGAGGCCACAAAGATCCCCTCCCGCTCCGAGAGGGAGAGGAGATAATCCCGCTCCTGTGCGGCGGTAAAGGGACGGTTCACAGCGGTATAGACTCGCTCGGCGCAGATGACCTGCCAGATAGTCGAGATGGATTGGGCATCATCGGGCGTGGCACGACGAACAGTCCCCTGCATCAGCACCTCCCTGGCGGATGAGTCCAGTCACAAGGGAAAGGCGGCCCCGCTGGCGGGGCCGCCCTCAAGCTGGCGGAGAGGGCGGGATTTGAACCCGCGGAGCCTTTCGGCTCACGCGCTCTCCA
>JAOZPF010000116.1 GCA_029932895.1 Anaerolineae bacterium
ACTCGGTCCCACAGGCCGTCAAGATCACTTCAGCAGGCTGACAGCCCAACAGGCCAGCCACCTCTTTGCGCGCCCGTTCCAGGGCAGCGGCCGCCTCCTGTCCCACGCTGTGTATCGAGGAGGTATTGCCAAAGACCTCACTCCAGTACGGGGTCATCGCCTCCACCACGCGCGGGTCGACCGGCGTTGTGGCAGAGTGATCCAGATAGATCGTGTGTCCTGTCGCGTTCATCCATTCCTCCTATGTAGATGCTCAATACTGAATCACCACCGGCGTTCCCACCTCGGCCCACTCGTAGAGCTGTCGCGCCTCCTCCGTCCCCAGGATGATACAACCATAGGAGACCGGCGTGCCCAGGTAGCCCTCCCAAAGCCGCTGCCCGTTCGAGAGAATGGGCAGCGCGTGGATGCCGTTCTCCAGCGGCCCGGCCCAGTAGATACCGAGCCAGTAGGGCATCTGCAGGTCCCAGGTAGCAGCATAGGCATTGGGAATCTTGTCGAGTACGCGGAAGGAGCCGGGCATCGTCCTCGCCCCTGCCATTCCCGTCGACGCCACGAAGGAATAGACCAAGCTGTCCCCCTGATAGGCATAGAGATGCTGCTCGGAGAGATCAATCAGAATGCGCTTCCCGCTGCCGGACGGCGTGGGAGAGGGCAAGCTGCCGGGCTGGGGGATGGTCAGCACCTGCCCAGCCAGAAGCCAGCCCGGATTGGCAATGTTGTTGGTCTGGGCCAACGTCCAGAGGGAGACGGAATAGCGGGCCGCGATGGACGACAGGGTCTCCCCGTGCTGCACGACGTGGGTAGTGGCGGCGTGCGCTGGCTGGTAGGCCACCACCGGAGCCGTGGGGCTGCCGGGGATGAGGAGGTGTTGTCCAACGACGACGTGGTTGGGGTTAGTGAGGGAATTGAGTTCGGCCAGTGCCCGCACCGTCGTGCCGTATCGGAGCGCGATGCGGTACAGGTTCTCGCCCACCTGGACGACGTGGACCGCCCCTACCTCCGGCGGGACTGGCGGGAGAGTGGTGGAGGGGATGACCAGTCGTTGCCCGGCGTAGATACGGGTGGGGTCGGTGATACTGTTGGCCGTGCTGATCGCCTCCACCGTCGTGCCGTACTGGCGAGCGATGCTGAACAGCGTCTCGCCCCATGCCACCACGTGGATCACCCCGCCCTGGCCGAGCGGGCCGGCGTGTACGGGCGCCGCCAGCGCCAGCAGCAGGGTCAACAGCACCAGGCTGCCCAAACGGCGCATTCTGGTCTCCACCATCTGGCTAAGCGACCACCTCAGCCAGCTCGGCCACCGTGTACGGCTTGAGCACCACGTCCCTAGCACCGGCCTGCAGCAGTTCGACCGTCCGTTCCACCCGCAGGTTGGAGGCCACAACGATCGTTTTGTCGCCCGCGCCCGCCGCCGCCAGCCGCCGCACCACGTCCAAGCTGTCACCTGCCTCCAGCACCCCATCGAGCAGGATGAGGTCATAGGAAGCAAGATCGCTCCTCTCGCCGTCGGTGGAACGGGCGACGGTGTTACCGGCCTCCGTCAGCGCCGTTGCGGCAAAGCGGCTCCAGGCATCATCGTCGTCGATGATCAGGATCGCGCGGCCCGGAGCTATCTCGGCCACCGGAATAGGGCCATCGTAGGCGGGGAGGCGCATCTCGAACACCGCGCCGCCCTGCGGTGCGTTGGCCGCCGAGATCTGTCCCTCAAGCTGGTTGAGGATCTGCAGAGCAGCGGAGAGACCCAGGCCAGCGTGCCGGGGGCCCTTGGTAGTATAGAAGGCAGCCCATATCTTGTCCAGTTCCTCCTCCGGGATACCCGGGCCAGCATCGGCAATGCGGACGGCGACGGAGCGGTCGTCATCCTGTGGAACGACCTCGGCCAGGATGCGTTGCTCATCCGCTTCGGCCATCGCCTCAATCGCGTTCTTGAGCACATAGCCAAAGGCGCGGCTCAACTGAGTCGCATCGGCTCGCGCCAGCGGCACGTTGGGCGCGACGGCATAGACAATGATGTCGGGGGGGATGCCCATCCCCACCGCAGTATCCTTGATCACATCGTGCAGCATCACCGGCCGCGGCATCTCCTCTCGCGCCGGACCAATCAAGTGCTCCTGCACAGAGACGATGAGGTTGGCACTCTCCTCGATCAACTCCAGGTCCTCGCGCATTGATGCCAGCAGACTAGGATCGACCGCGGAGAGCTGACCCACATCATCCCACAACCGGCGGACACTGGCCGAGATAGGCAGGGCCTTGTTGCCGATCCAGTGGATGGCCTCGATCGTCGCCGTTGCCAACGCCTCAAAAGTCTTGGTACGCAGCAACTCGGCGTGGGCCGCCTCCAGGTCCCGCAGCAGTTGGGCGTTGCGGATGGCGACAGCGAGCTGGTCGGCCATTGCCTGCAGGCTAGCGACATCCTCATCGCTGAAAGCGGCCTCCTCCACACTCTGCACCGTCAGCGCGCCGATGGGCTCATCCCCCACCACCAGCGGCAGCGCCATCTCGGAACGGGTGTGCGGCAGGTAGGGGTTCTTGAAATGGACCGGCTCCTCCCCCACATCAAGCGCGATGCGCGCCTTGCGCTGGTCGATGCAGACCCCGATCATCGAGTGGCCGCCGATCTTGAGCCGGTGCCCCTCGGCCACCATCACTGCCCCGGCCTCTCCTCGCCCAGCTTGCAATACCGCCCACTCTCCCGCCTCGTCCACCAGGAATATCCCGGCGTAGTAAAAGCCATAGGCATCACAGATAATATCCACCATCCGGGATAGCAACAGGTCCAGATCGAGGATAGATGTGACATCCCGGCCCACCTGGGCGGCGGCCTCTAGCAGCCGGGCGCGGCGCTCGGCGTGTGCCAGCAAGCGCTGATTCTCGGCGTGGAGGCGGGCGTTGCGGATCGCCACCGCCACCTGGTCCGCCATCGCCTGCAACACCGTGACATCGTCGTCGCTGAAGGCAGCCTCCTCCACACTCTGCACCGTCAGCGCGCCGATGGGCTCATCCCCCACCACCAGCGGCAGCGCCATCTCGGAACGGGTGTGCGGCAGGTAGGGGTTCTTGAAATGGACCGGCTCCTCCCCCACATCAAGCGCGATGCGCGCCTTGCGCTGGTCGATGCAGACCCCGATCATCGAGTGGCCGCCGATCTTGAGCCGGTGCCCCTCGGCCACCATCACTGCCCCGGCCTCTCCTCGCCCAGCTTGCAATACCGCCCACTCTCCCGCCTCGTCCACCAGGAATATCCCGGCGTAGTAAAAGCCAAATTCGTCGCAGATAATATCGACCACCTGCCCCAGCAGATAATCAGGATCCAAAATCGAGGTGATACTGCGCCCCACCTTTGCAGCAGCGTGGAGCAGAGCGGCGCGGCGTTCGGCAAGCGTGATCTCTTTCTGCATAGCGCACCCCTTTACCCTTGTTGTTCCAGAATACTGCCCACCAGTTCCACCAGCGCGGCCTCGCGGCCCTTGACAAAGTAGGCCCTCGCCCCACGCGCGACCGCTTCTTTGGCCCTGGCTACCTCGTCGAAGGCAGTGAGAAGAATGACGGGCAGGTCAGCATCGCTCTCCAGGAGCCGGCCCAGCAACTCCAGACCCGCACGGGGGTTATCACGACCCTCGAAATCGGGCATCTGTAGGTCGAGGATCGCCAGGTCGAACGGCTCCCCCGCGTCGCGGGCGGCGGTAAAGGCCTCCCAGCCAGCCCGAACATTCCCCGCTGTCCCGACCTCGAACCCGGCGCGCAACAGGCTCTTCTCCATACTGCGCAGCACTAGCGGCTCGTCATCCACCAGAAGCAACCTGATTTGCCCTTTCATAAAGCCTCCTCACAGGTCCGCGAGCCCAGGGGGGTCGGCCGCCGCGCGCGCTAAGCCGAGGCCGCGGGCAGGAAAACGCTAAAGGTCGTCCCCAGCCCCACCTCGCTCTCGACGACTATCTTGCCGCCCAGTTGCCCGACGATCTGGGCGCAGGCAGGAAGCCCCAATCCAGTTCCCCCCCGCTCCCCCTTGGTAGTGTAGAACGCCATCCAAATTTTGTCAATTTGATCGGGGGGGATTCCGACCCCGTTATCGATCACGTCGATCACCACAAAGCCAGGCTCGTCGGCCAGACGCACCCAGATAAAGAGCTTTTCCTCGGCCGTCTCCTCCATCGCCTCCATCGCGTTCTTGATCAGATTGATCAACACCCGCCCCAATTGGACGCGGTCGGCGCGGACGGGGGGCAGGTTGGCGGCAAAGAGAGTTCGCACCACCTGCGCCGGTATTCCCATCGAACCGATCGTCTCTTGCACCAAGTCCGGCAGGAGGATCAGCTCCTCCCGGCGCTGGCGGGCCGGGCCGATCAGGTCTTCCTTGATACTCAAGATAGCCCGTGCGCTGTCTTCGATGATAGCCAGGTCCTCCAGGATCGACGCGGCGCGCAACATCCTTTGCAGCCGGTGAGCCGGGTAGGACGACAGTTCGGCCTCGATCCCCGCCACATCGACCCCCAAGCCGCGCAGCTCCTCCACCGCCTGACTTAGAGAGCGGGCGTACTTGTGCTCCTGCAGGTCAGGCCCAGCCTCCGCCAGTAACGCGTTGGCGATGACCAGGTAACGGGCCACGTCCTCCCTGATTCGCGCCGCGCTGCCTGGGATCGGCGCGGCCTTGTTGCCCACCCAGTGAATCGACTCGCTCGTGGCGTTGGCGATTGCCTCATACGTCCTGGAGCGCATCAGCTCCCGATGCGCTCTCTCCAGGTCCTTCAGCAGGCGTGCGTTGCCCATCGCCACAGCCAACTGGTCAGCCATCATCTGCAGCGCCGCGATGTCGTCCTCGTCAAAGGCCGCCTCCTCCACGCTCTGCACCGTCAGCGCACCAATGACCTCCTCTCCCGCCAGCAGTGGCAGCGCCATCTCGGAGCGAATGCCCGGCAGATAAGGGTTCTCAAAGTGGAAAGATTCCTCCCCCACATCGAGGGCGATGCGGGCCTGTCGTTGCGCCGTCGCCAGGCCGACCATCGAACGCCCTCCCACCTCCAGCTTGTACCCCGCGGCGACCATTGTTTTGCCCGCCTCGCCACGTCCAGCGCGGAGCCAAGCCCACTGGCCCGTTTCGTCAAGCAGGAACACGCCGGCGTAGGTGAACCCGAACTCGTCGCACAGCGCATCGACGGTCGCGCCCAGCAGCGCGTCCAGGTTCAGGATCGAGGCGATGCGGCGGCTTACCCTGGCTCCGGCCTCGAGCAGCCTGGCGCGGCGCTGCGCCCTTTCCAGCAACACCAAGTTCTGATGATTGAGCTCGGCGTTGCGCTCCAGCGAAGCGGTTAGCTGACGAACCTTTTCCTCCAACCGCGCGACCAGCATCTGCTGGTATGCCTGGCGAAAGCTCTCGTCCGCCAGTACCTCCCGCTCGCCAGCCAGGTAAGCCCGCACCTGCTGCTCGAAACGGTCCGGGTCCAGCGGCTTGGAGATGTAGCCATCCGACCCCGAGGCCAGGACCCGCTCGCGGACGTTATCCGTCACGTCGGCGGTCAACGCCACGACGGGCACATTGGGGAGGAGTGACTTCAAGCGGGTGGCGACCTCGTAGCCGGTCAGGCCGGGCATATGGAGATCCACCAGGATCAAATCGGGCCGCTCCGCCACAGCCATCTCGATACCAGTCAGGCCGTCATCTGCCTCCAGCACGACAAAACTGCGGGAGAGCAGGCGGTGGACCAGCCTGCGCACCTCCGCGGTGTCGTCGATACAGAGGATCTTGGGCAAAGAGAGCATCCAGGTTTACACCTCGCCCCTGCTACAAG
Source organism: Anaerolineae bacterium (assembly GCA_029932895.1). GTDB lineage: Bacteria > Chloroflexota > Anaerolineae > B4-G1 > DUEL01 > JAOZPF01. The sequence continues at coordinate 5,793 of JAOZPF010000116.1, forward strand.
AGGATTATAACGCGAAGCAGATAGAGAATCAAGCCACCCCCTGGCGGACGGAACCGCCCGGATTGGACAACTCCGTCAGTCGGAGTAGAATCTATTCCAGAGAGGGGAGCTGCAAGATCAGCAGGACGGACGTCGCCAGGCGTGGCAGAACGGCTATGCCGAGCGGCCGATTCGGACGATCAAGGAAGAGGAGGTGGATCTGCCGGAATATTTTGACCACACCGATAGTACTGTGAAGATACCAATGGAGGTTACATGCGATGATAGGAAAGAACACCAACTTTGAAGTTCACGATCCCGAGGTACTGGCCCAAGCACGTGCCGTGCTGGATGCGTGCAATTCGGCCAGAGAGATGGAAGAAGCAGTTCTCGCCGCCGTAGCGCGCAACGAGGAATGGCGCGGCAAGCGCTGTATCAACCTGTTGGCACCAGAAGCACCCACCAGCCCAACAGTACGGGCGCTCTTGTCGGCTGAAGTGGGCATCCGCGCGGCCGAAGGGCATATCGGTTCGGTCAATCGCTGGTTTGCCGGCACGCAACACATTGACGAGCTTGAGGCGTTGTGCATCGAGTTGCTGAAGAAGGTTTTCCGGGCGCGCTATGCTGACCATCGCTTGATGGGGAGTATGATTGGCAACATGGCGGTCTATACAGCACTGACTCAACCCGGCGACGTGATTATGAGCGTTGCCCAACCCTTTGGTGGTCACTCCAGCAACCTGGTCGATGGGCCTGCTGGAGTGCGCGGCTTGAAAATCATCGACGTACCCTTTGACCCGGTTGAACTTGAGGTCGACCTGGATCTCTTCCGCAAGGTAGCGCCTCTGGTTCGCCCCAAGGTTGTCTCGCTGGGCCTCTCAATGACGCTCTTTCCCTTCCCAATCCAAGCTATGCGAGAGATCGTGGCCGAGTGGGACGGCTATATCTATTTTGACGGGGCGCATCAACTGGGTCTAGTAGCTGCCGGCCTTTTCCAGGACCCCCTCGCAGAGGGAGCGGCCGTGGTGACGGGGTCGGCTGGCAAGACCTTCAGCGGGCCACAGAGCGGCATCATCGTCTGGAACGACCCCGATCTGACTGTGCCCATCACCAACGCGATCTTCCCGGTGTTGGTAGCGACTCATCAGGTCAACCGGGTTGCGGCACTGGCTGTGTCGGCGGCCGAAATGTTAGAGTTTGGCCAAGTCTATATGGAGCAGATCGTCCGCAATGCACAGGCCCTCGGTGCTGCACTGCACCAGCGGGGCATTCCCGTACTAGGGGCACACAAGGGCTACACACATACTCAGCAAGTCATCGCCGACGTGCGGCAGTTTGGAGGCGGCATTGCAGTTGCCCAATTGCTGGCTCGGGCTAACATAATCACAAACAAGAATCTGATTCCGACAGATCGGCCAGAGGACTGGGACCACCCAAGCGGACTGCGAATGGGCACGATCGAGATCACCCGCCTGGGAATGCGCGAAGAGGAAATGGAGACCATTGCGGACTTTATAGCACGCCTCCTGATCGAAAAGGAAGCACCCGCCAATGTGCTGGAGGACGTAATCGAATTCAGGCAACCCTACCAGAAGCTGTACTATTGCTTTGAGCATGGCCTGCCCAAGTGATAGAGCTTGCGATATAGCTGTACGTTGCGTCTTTCGAGCTGCCCAGTTCTCGCACAGTGGGGAGGACGTCAAGAAGGAGATTGCCTGTAACGGGAATCCGGTGTACAATCGAGAGCGATGAGCCATCTGTGGACTCCCTGGCGAATGGCATATTTGCAGGGCCGGGCCTCCCCGCCCGAGGGCTGCCTCTTTTGTGTCAAGCCCCAGTCCGATGACGCCCAGGTGCACATCCTCCACCGGGGACAGACCTGCTATGTCATCCTCAACCGCTTTCCCTACAACAGCGGTCATCTGATGGTCGTTCCCTACGCCCACGTCCCCACGTTGGAGGAGCTAGACGCCGAGACACTGGCCGAGATGATGCACCTCACCCAGGTCAGCCTGCGCGCGTTGCGGGCGGCCTATGACCCGCAGGGGTTCAACGTGGGGTTGAACATCGGTGAGGCGGCCGGGGCTGGCGTAGCGGGCCACTTGCACCTGCACGTCGTCCCCCGCTGGGCGGGGGATACCAACGCCATGACGACCATCGGCCAGACGCGCGTGATCCCAGAGTGGCTGGATCAGACCTACACCAGATTGCGCCCACTATTCGACCAACTGACCAACTAACCGAGGAGAAAGCAATGTCCACAAACCCACGCGAAACCGTTATCGTCTCCGCTGTCCGCACCCCCATCGGCAAGTTTGGAGGCACACTCGTCCCCCTTTCCGCGTCCGACCTGGGGGCAATAGCCGTCCGTGCCGCCGTGGAGCGCGCCGGGATCGATCCGGCGTCGATCGACGAGGTGCTGATGGGGAACGTCGTCCAGGCCGGGCAGGGGCAGGCCCCAGCCCGCCAGGCCGCCATCAAAGCCGGCCTTCCTCCCACCGTTGGGGCAGCCACCATCAACAAGATCTGCGGCTCTGGCCTCAAGACAGTGATGTTGGCCGCAGCAATGATCGGGGTCGGAGATGGCGACATCTTTGTCGCCGGGGGCATGGAGAGCATGAACAACGGGCCCTACTTATTGCCCAAGGCCCGTTTCGGCTACCGTCTCGGCGACGGTAAACTGGCAGACGCGATGGTCTATGATGGGCTGTGGTGCACCTTTGAGAACCACCACATGGGCAACAGCGCCGAGTGGATTGCCCGTG
>JAOZPF010000117.1 GCA_029932895.1 Anaerolineae bacterium
GAGCTGATTGTGGGTATCCGGATCAAGAAGGGAGACACGGTTGAGGTCATTGCTGGCAATGACCGCGGCGTGCGCGGCAAGGTTCTGCGCGTGTTGCCCAAAAAGGGCCAGGTTATGGTCGCTGGGGTGAACATTGTCAAAAAGCACCAGCGCTCGGTGCAGGCTGGACGCGGTCAGGTGCAGCCGGGCATCATCGAGTTCGAGGCACCGATCGTCATGGACAATGTGATGCTGGTCTGCCCTCATTGCAATGAGCGCACGCGGATTGGGTTCCGAGTTCTGGACGATGGGCGCAGAGTGCGCCTGTGCAAAAAGTGCGAACGGGCTATTGATTAGCCCGGTAGGTTGATGGAGTGATGGGCATGCAACGATTGCAGACTCTATACCGGGAACAGGTCCGGCCAACGATGATGAAAGAGTTTCACTATCAGAACCTGATGGAGGTGCCGACGCTGCGCAAGATCGTCGTCAACATCGGGATGGGCGAAGCTCTGGACAATCCAAAAGCGCTGGACTATGCCGTGCAGGACCTGACAACCCTCACCGGCCAGCGGCCGATAATCACCCGGGCGCGCAAGTCGATCGCCGGGTTCAAGTTGCGGGCCGGCCGGGCGATTGGCGTCAAGGTGACCCTGCGCGGGGAGCGCATGTGGGCTTTTCTGGATCGGCTGTGCAACGTGGCGCTTCCCCGCCAGCGGGACTTTCGGGGGGTGCCGGATTCGTTGGACGGACGTGGCAATTACACTCTGGGGCTGCATGAACAGCTCGCCTTCCCCGAGATCGACTATGACAGCATCGACAAGGTGCGGGGGATGGAGATCACCATTGTCACGACGGCCAAGACGGACGAAGAAGGGCGGCGGCTGTTGGAGCTAGTGGGTGTGCCGTTCCGCCGTGGGAATTAGCGGAGGAGATATGACGAGGAAGAGCCTACCGATTAGAGAGACGAGGCGCAAGCACGAGGTGCAGGTACGCAACCGTTGCAAGCGGTGCGGCCGCCCGCGCGGCTACTATCGACGCTTCCAGTTGTGCCGAATCTGTCTGCGTGAACTGGCATTAGAGGGCAAGATTCCCGGCCTTGCCAAGTCCAGCTGGTAGGAATTGAGGACGGGCTGATGATTGCGACAGATCCAATTGCTGATATGTTGACGCGCATTCGCAACGCCATCATGGTGGGGCATACGACCGTGACGATGCCCTCATCCAAGATGAAGGTGGCGATCGCACGGATTATGAAGGAAGAGGGGTACATAGAGGATTATCGGGTGGTGCAGCGCGAGCAGCAACCCCGCCACCATCTTGTGCTCCGTCTGAGGTACATCGGCGAGCGGAGGGACCGCCGCCCTGTGATTACGGGCCTGAAGAGGGTGAGCAAGCCTGGTCGGCGGGTCTATACCCGCGCCCAGGATATTCCCTGGGTACGGAGCGGGATGGGGATAGCGATTCTCACCACCCCCAAGGGGGTGCTCACCGGTCAGCAGGCTCGCCGCCTGGGTGTCGGCGGCGAAGTGATCTGCCAGGTGTGGTGAGCCGGGCAGCGAGGGAGGTAGACGTGTCACGAATTGGGCGTATGCCGATCCCCCTGCCTGAGGGGGTGAGGGTAGAGATAGATGGCAGCCGGGTGACGGTTCGCGGCCCCAAGGGAGAGCTGAGCCGCACGTTCGACCCGGATATGCACATTGTCCTGGAGGAGAATGTGCTCAAGGTTACCAGGCCGACGGACGGTCGACGGCATAGGGCGCTGCACGGGCTGACGCGGGCGTTGCTGGCGAATATGGTAACCGGCGTGTCGGAGGGATTCCAAAAGCAGTTGGAGGTCCAAGGGGTAGGGTACCGGGCGGACCTGCAACCCGATGGGAGCCTGGAGATGAGCCTGGGCTTTTCCCATCCGGTGCGCATTCAGCCACCGGAGGGGATTGTCTTTGAGGTTGACTCCCGCACACGGGTGATCACCGTGCGGGGGGTCGACAAAGCGATGGTGGGGCAGGTAGCGGCCGAGATACGCGCCAAGCGGCCGCCAGAGCCCTACCGTGGCAAAGGGGTCCGCTACGTCGGCGAGTACGTGCGCCGCAAGGCGGGCAAGACCGGTGTGTAGGAGTAGGTAGCGGATGGGTGAGAAAACTCGTCATCTGGGACGGTTGCGTCGGCGTCGGCACGTGCGGAGCAGGGTGTTTGGCACGCCGGAGCGGCCGCGCTTGAATGTCTTTCGCAGCTTGAAGCACATCTATGGGCAGGTGATCGACGATACGGAGGGCCATACGTTGGCTGCGGCCTCTACCCTTGATCCTGATGTGCGAGAGCAGATCGAAGGAATGAGCAAAGTGGAGCAAGCGCGAGTCGTGGGCAAACTTCTTGCCGACCGCGCTCTTGAAAAGGGCGTGACGAAGGTGGTCTTTGACCGCGCCGGATACAAGTATCATGGCCGGGTCAAGGCTCTGGCGGACGGAGCCCGCGAGGGTGGGTTGGACTTTTAGGCGGAGGCGGAATGAGCGCAAGAGGACGTGGTCGTGAGGTCTCGGAAGAACGGGATGAACTGGACGAGCGTGTCGTAGACATCAAGCGGGTGGCAAAGGTGGTCAAGGGTGGTCGCCGCTTTGCCTTCCGCGTGGTGGCTGTCGTAGGCGACAACAACGGACAGGTGGGGATGGGGATTGGCAAAGCCCGCTCGGTTCCTGACGCTATTCGCAAGGCGACAGAGCGTGCCCGTGCCTCTATGCGGCGTATCCCTCTGGTGGGGCAGACGGTTCCGCACGAGGTAATTGGCCGCTGCGGTGGAGCGCGGGTGCTGATCAAGCCGGCTTCCCCCGGTACGGGCGTCATCGCTGGCAGCGGGGTGCGTGCTGTCCTGGAGGCGGCAGGTGTCAGCAATGTCCTTACCAAATCCCTGGGCAGCGCCAATATCCTCAACGTGGTCAAAGCGGCCATCGACGGGGTGTACCAACTCCGCTCCGTGGACCAGGTGGCACGGGAACGCGGGGTCCCGGAGGCGCAGGTGATGCCTTTCTGGAGGCGCAAGCGATGACGGCGCGCAAGAAAAAGCGGTTGCGAATTGTATTGACCAAGAGCCCTATTGGGTACTCGGAGCGGCAAAAGCGAACGGTGCGGGCGCTGGGCCTGCGGCGGATGAACCAGGCGGTGGTGCAGGAGAATACGCCGGTCATCCGTGGTATGATCGCCAAGGTCCAACACCTGGTCACGGTGGAAGAGGTCGAAGTATGAAGATGCACGAGTTGCGTCCGAATGAAAAAGCCCGCAAGCGTCGCAAGCGGGTGGGGCGTGGCATCGCTGCCGGTCAGGGCAAGACCGCCGGTCGCGGCACCAAGGGGCAGCGCTCTCGCAGTGGCGGTAGTCTCCCCCTCTACTTTGAGGGCGGACAGTTGCCGCTGGTGCGCAAGCTCCCCTTTGCGCGTGGTGTGGGGTTCCGTGATCCGTGGCGGGTTCGCTTTACCACGGTCAATGTGGAGCGATTGTCCAGGTTCCGCAAAGGGGCGGAGGTGACGCCAGAACGGCTTGCTGCGGCCGGCATCATCAAGCGGCCCGATGAGTTGGTCGCTATCCTGGGGCGAGGCGAGCTGAAAAAGGGTCTGAAGGTGAAGGCGCATCGTTTCTCCGCCAGCGCCCGGGCCAAGATCGAGGCCGCTGGGGGAACGGTGGAGGAGCTGCCCTGGCAGCGGGGCGGTCGCCTGACCCGGTAGAGGCCGAGTAGGTAGGGGTTGTTGAGGAGACATTGATGATCCAGGCTTTGCGCGATGCGTTGAGGTTGCCCGATCTGAGGCGGCGGCTGTTCTATACGCTGCTGATCTTGGTGATCTTTCGGCTCGTCTCCCACGTGCCTGTGCCCGGCATCGACCGGGTGGCCTTGCAGCAGTTGTTGGAGGGCACGGGCGGAGCCAGCCAGTTGTTCAACCTGCTGGACCTGCTCTCGGGCGGGGCGGTTGCTAACTATTCGATTATGGCCAGTGGGGTCTATCCGTACATCAACGCCCAGATCATCTTCCAGTTGCTGATTCCTGTGATCCCGGCATTGCAGCGGCTCTCTGAGGAGGGCGAGGCCGGTCAGCGCAAGATCAACCAGTGGACCTATTACCTCACCATCCCGATGGCCGCCCTGCAGGCGTGGGGGCAGGCACAGTTCTTTACCAGCGCCACCAGCGGACGGCCGATCCTGCCCCGCTTTGGGTTCGGCCAGGCGGAACATGTCTTGCCCACCGTGGCGGTGTTGGTGGCAATGACGGCGGGGACGATGTTTGCTATCTGGTTGGGCGATCTGATCAGCGAGCAGGGGATCGGTAACGGCCTCTCGCTCATCATCTTTGGCGGGATCGTGGCACGGACGCCCTACAACCTGCAGCGCATCTGGGTCTCGGACGGGGTTGGAGGGCTTCTCTTCTTCCTCGCCCTCACCGCGGTGACTGTCTTTGTCATCGTCTATGTGCAAGAGGGTGAGCGGCGCATCGTGGTGCAGTACGGTAAACGGGTGCGGGGTCGCCGGATGTACGGCGGCGGCAGCACCTACATCCCGCTGCGGGTGAATATGGCGGGGATGATCCCGCTTATCTTTGCCCAGTCGATCCTGACCTTCCCGGCGGTGATCGCCCAGTTCTTTGCCCGCTCGCAGAACCCAAGCGTCGCCAATTTGGCTACCAGTATGATGACCTTTTTCAGCGGCGGGGGGACAGAGTGGTCTACTGTTCTGCTCTATGGCTTGTTCTACTTTGCCGCCGTCGTCGGCTTTACGTTCTTTTATACCTTTGTGTTGATCGAGCAGCAGAACCTGCCCGAAACGTTGCAGAAGCAGGGGGGGTTCATCCCCGGTATCCGTCCGGGTAAGCGGACGGCGGACTATATCAACGGGGTCTACCGCCGGATCACCCTGGTGGGTGCGTTGTTCCTGGGTGGTGTGGCGGTGTTGCCCTATGGCACGCAATTGCTGATGAACACGAGAGTGCTGCTGATCCAGTCGACTGGCCTGCTCATTGTGGTTGGCGTCGTGGTCGATACGATGCGGCAGTTGGAGGCGCAGTTGCTAATGCGTCACTATGAGGGGTTCCTCTAGGGATGGGGTGCCGGATTGTCCTGTTGGGGATGCCCGGCGCTGGGAAGGGAACCCAGGCCGAGCGGTTGTCTGCGCGACTGGGGGTGCCGCATATCACCAGCGGTGGCCTCTTTCGCGAGCACCTGGACAAGGGGACAGAGTTGGGACGCCAGGCCCGCGCCTATATCGAGCGGGGCGACCTGGTGCCAGACGAGATCACGGTCGGCATGATCGCCGAGCGGCTGGCGCGCCCGGATTGCGCGCCGGGGTTCGTGCTGGATGGATTCCCGCGTAACCTGGCCCAGGCGGAGGCGCTGGATCGGACGTTGAGCGAGATGGGGACGGCGCTCTCTGTTGTGCCGTTGATCCGGGTGCGTCCAGAGATCGCCCTGGCCCGGCTGTCGGGCCGGTGGACCTGCCGCGATTGTGGCGCGGTCTATCACACGCTGTTCAGCCCGCCCAAGCAGGAGGGAGTGTGCGATATCTGTGGCGGCAAACTCTACCAGCGGCCCGATGAGACGCCAGAGGCCCACCAGCATCGGCTGGAGGTTTATGAGGAGCAGACGCGGCCGCTGGTGGGATATTACCGTCAGCTCGGACTGTTGGCCGAGGTGGATGGCGAACCGGCGGTCGAGGATGTGGAAATCAAACTGTGGGCGGTTGTCCGGGAGGCTTGCGGCAGCAAATGATCCATCTCAAGTCGGATCGAGAACTTGAAAAGATGAGGCAGGCGGGCCAAATCGTGGGCGAGGTTCTGGCGCGGATGCGAGAGTGGGCACAGCCCGGCGTGACAACGGCGGAGCTGGACGCGCGCGCGGAGGAGTTGATCCATAGCAGGAACGCGATCCCCTCTTTCAAGGGGTATCCGCCTGGGAGTGACAACCCTTTCCCGGCCACGATCTGCGCTTCGGTGAACGAGGAACTGGTCCACGGTGTGCCCGGCCCCCGTGTGCTGCAGGAGGGCGACATCATCAGCATCGATGTGGGAGCCATCTACGAGGGCTACCACGGCGATGCGGCGGTGACGCTGCCGGTGGGCGAGATCAGCGCGGAGGCCCAGCGACTGCTGAGGGTGACCAAGGCAGCGCTTTATGAGGCCATCGCCAAGGCGCGGCCGGGCAATCGCTCTGGCGACATCTCGGCCGCTATGCAGGACTATGTGGAGCGGCATGGGTACAACGTCGTGCGCGAGTACACCAGCCACGGCATCGGGCGGCAGATGCACGAGGACCCGCAGATACCGAACTATGGCCGCCCCGGCTACGGGGTCCTCCTGCGGAAAGGGATGACCGTCGCCCTAGAACCGATGGTGCTATCTGGCGATTACCGGGTTCGTGTGTTGGACAATCACTGGACGGTGGTGGCAGCGGACGGGAAGTTGACGGCTCACTTTGAGCACACCGTCGTGGTGCGGGATGGAGAGGCAGAGATTTTGACGCAGTGGGCGCAGGATGACCGCGCCCGAACGGAGCAAGAGAGATGAAAGTTTCGCCGTCAGTAAAAAAGCGCTGTCCCAAGTGCAAGATCATTCGGCGCAGGGGCGTGGTACGGGTGATTTGCGAGAACCCCAAGCACAAGCAGCGGCAGGGGTAGACGCGAACGGATTCTTGAGCGGAGGGAAGTATGGCGCGTATCGCAGGGGTGGATTTACCCCGGAGTAAACGGATCGAGGTCGGCCTGACGTACATCTATGGCATCGGGCAGGCGCGGAGCACCGAGATTCTGGAAAAGGCTGGTGTTGACCCCGATACACGGGTCAGGGACCTGACCGAGACCCAGGTGGCCCGCTTGCGCGAGGTGATCGACCGCGACTTTAAAGTGGAGGGTGATCTGCGGCGCGAAGTGCAGATGAACATCAAGCGGCTGCGGGAGATCGGGTGTTATCGCGGCATGCGTCACCGACAGAACCTGCCGGTTCACGGGCAGCGCACCCGGACCAACGCCCGCACCAATCGGGGGCCGCGCAAGACGGTTCCTGGTCGCGGTCGGCGTCGAGGGATGAAGAAGAAGTAGTGACGCGGCTGGTCGCGCCGCGCGTGGGTGCGATCTACCGCGCTCGTCAGGTGGAGGAACTATGGCACGAGGTCAAAGAGGACGAAGGGGAAAAGGTCGTCGGGTGAAGCGCAATGTGCCGCGCGGGCACGTGCATATTCACGCCAGTTTCAATAACACGATCGTCACGATGACCGACCCGCAGGGGAACGTCGTCAACTGGGCCAGCGCGGGCTCGGTCGGGTTCAAGGGTTCGCGCAAGAGCACCCCCTTTGCTGCCCGACAGGCAGCTCAGCGGGCGGCAAAGGAAGCAGCGGACAATGGGATGGTCGAGGCGCACGTGTTTGTAAAGGGGCCAGGGCCGGGCCGCGAGGCGGCGATCCGCGCCCTTCAGGCAGCGGGGATCAGGGTTCTTTCGATCACGGATGTGACGCCGATCCCGCATAACGGCTGCCGGCCGCCAAAGAGACGTCGGGTGTAGCCGGACTGGGGAGGGATGAATGGCCAGGTATACAGGCCCTGTTTGTAAACTGTGTCGTCGCGAGGGACAAAAGTTGTTCCTAAAGGGGGAGCGGTGCTTTTCCCCCAAGTGTGCGCTGGAGCAGCGGGACTACCCGCCAGGGGAGCACGGGCAGGCGGCCCGTTTCCGCCGCCGCCGTCGCCCTTCCGACTACCACCGCCAGTTGCGGGAAAAGCAAAAGGTGCGACGCATCTATGGCGTGATGGAGCGGCAGTTCCGGCGCTACTTCCGCGAGGCGGAGCGAAAGCCTGGCCTCGCCGGAGAGAACCTACTCTCTCTGTTGGAACGGCGACTGGATAACGTTGTCTATCGGCTGGGCTTTGCCGATTCCCGCAATCAGGCCCGTCAGTTGGTGCAGCACGGTCACTTTACTGTGAACGGGCGCCGCACCAACGTCCCCTCATACGCGGTGCGTGTGGAGGACCGGATCGCCGTGCGGGAGGAGAGCCGCCGAAAGACGTACTTTAAGAACCGGGCCGAGATGTTGGACGGTCAGAGTACGCCCCAGTGGCTCAGCCTGGATCCCGGGACTCTTTCGGCGCGGGTGGTCAGTTTGCCCCGGCGTGAGGACCTCGAGATTCCGGTCAACGAGCAGTTGGTCGTAGAATATTATTCGCGGTAGGCTGTCACAGCGGTCCGCTGGACGGAGGGAGGCGAGCTTGTTTGCATCGGTTCTGCCCAAGATCGAGATGGAAGCCATCTCGCAGCAATATGGTCGATTTATCATCGGCCCCCTGGAGAGCGGGTATGGCGTCACGCTGGGCAATGCGTTGCGCCGGGTGCTGCTGTCCTCGCTGACCGGGGCCGCGGTCACTTCGATCCGTGTTCTCGACGCGCCTCACGAGTTCGCAACTATTCCGCATGTGCGCGAGGACGTGATGCAGATCATCCTTCAGGTGAAGCAGCTTCGCCTGAAGATGTACGGCGATGGGCCGATGCGGATGACGCTGGAGGCCCGGGGAGAAGGGACTGTCACCGCTG
>JAOZPF010000118.1 GCA_029932895.1 Anaerolineae bacterium
GGGTTTCAGGTTGAGGGGTTTCAGGTTGAGGGGTTTCAGGTTGGGAGGTTTCAGGTTTCATGTTATGCTCCTTCTTCAGACGCTGGTATTTCTGAGGTCAGATACCAGGTTGGGTCTGATTCCCGCAGCTTGGCTCCTTTGTAAGGTGTTTTCTTTAGATACTCGATAAAGCTGTAGAGGCGGCGGGATAGTGTCTCGCAGCGCTCGATCAGGTCGTCGCATTCGGCTTGGGGGATGTATTTCAGGTCGAGGGCTGTGTATGCCTGAGAACGCACTTCGCCGTTGGAGCCTTTGGCTATGTACAAAAAGTGTATGAACTCTTTGTTGGTTCCGCGCTCAAAACCCTCGGCGATGTTGGACATTGTCGAGACCGCCGCACGTTGTATCTGACTTGCCAGGTCATACCGTTCCGCCGCTGGGAACTGGGCGGTCAGTTTGTACACAGCGGTCACTATACTGCGCGCTTCTTGCCATACACGGAGGTCTTCAAAGTGTTCGACGGTGGGCATGGCACTCCTTTTGCTGGGTTTCAGGTTGGATGGTTTCAGGTTTCAGGTTGTCTATCAACTTGCAACCTGAAACCTGTAACCTGAAACCTGTAACCTGCAACCTGTCCCCCTAAAACTCGGCCTTGACCCCAAACTCCTCCCCAATCGCCCGCAAATCCGCAGCGACCTTGGGATTGAGCGGGATGCCCTCGCTGGCGCGACGGTCTGCCTCCTCGTACTCTTTTTCGCCGTGGATATAGATGCGCTCTTCACCCTCCGCCTTGGGCGCGTTCTTTAGCCGCTGTTGCAAGTCGTCCATCGCCGCTTTGAACTCGTCCACCGGGCGGAACGCATCCACCCGCCAGGCCCCGAAAAAGTGCCCAATCGCCGAGGGGAGCGGGTTACCCGCCTCGTCCTTGGGATAGACCAGGTCGGCATACGCCGCGCCGGAGAGAACGGCGGTGAAAATGTCCACCCACAGCGCCAGGCCGTACCCCTTGTAGCCGCGCAGCAATTCGCCAGCCCCACCCAGCGGCAGCAGTCCGCCGCCGGCCCGCTGCTTAAAGTTCTCCAACACCCGCCCGGCATCCGTCGTCGGCGTGCCGCTCTCGTCCGTGGCCCAGCCCAACGGGATCGGCTTTTCCAGGCGGTTATAGACCTCCAGCTTGCCGCGCGGCACCGTGCTCGTCGCCATATCGAGCACAAAGGGCCGCTCCTTGCCCGCCGGAGCGGCGACGGCAATGGGATTCGTGCCCAGCATCGCGTCCCGGCCAAATGTCGGCACCACCAACACGGCGGCGTTGGTCATCGAGATGCCGATGCAGTCGTGCTCCAGCGCCATCATGGCATAGTAGCCGGCGATGCCAAAGTGATTCGAGTTGCGCACGGTCACAAATCCGGCCCCGTACTCTCGGGCCTTCTGGATCGCCTTCTCCATCGCCCGGTAAGAGACCGGCTGACCGAGGCCACCGCCGGCATCTATGAGCGCCGTCACCGCACTCTCGGCGACTGTCCTGACCTCTGGACGGGCGCGCATCATTCCGTTGCGCAGCCCGTTGACGTACCGCCGCAGCCGCGCCACACCGTGGCTGTCGATCCCGCGCAGGTCGGCCGCCACCAGCACGTTTGCCGTGATTTGGGCATCCTCCTCCGGGATGTCCATCTTGGTGAACACTCGCACGCAGAACTCTTTCAGGGGCTCTGCCCAGACCAGTACAGGCTCGTCCATCGTACCTCCTCCATTTGACAGATTGATTTTATGGTAGCACAAGCCGGGTATAACGGCAAGTGACAACTATCCCCATCCTCTCCGTCTCCATTCACGGGGAGCTGGGAGGATGGAGGAACTTGGGCCATCTCGCATGTACTGTAGCACAGAATCACGTTGGCTGCAACTGTGACAAGTTCTGGGCGGGCACAACGGCCCCCCTGTGGGGACCCAACTTGACGGGCCGGGCGGAGCGGGGTAGAATGTTTCCCAACGCCAGTTGGAGGGGCCAGAATGACCCAGCACTCACATCTCGACCCATCCCCATTTTCCCTGGACGGCGGGCCTGTCGGCGCGCTGCTCATCCACGGCTTTACCGGCTCGCCGCCAGAGATGCGCCTGATCGGCGACTATCTCCACGAGCGTGGCCTTACCGTCGCCGCGCCGCTCTTGCCCGGCCACGGGACGAACGTGGACGATATGAACCGCCGTAGCTGGACCGAATGGACCGATTGCGTGGAGACGGCGCTGGCTGACCTGCAAGCTCGCTGCGAGACGGTCTTTGTCGGCGGCCTCTCTATGGGGGCCGTGCTTACCCTCTACTTGGCCGCTCACCACCCCGACCTGTCGGGCATTGTCCTCTACTCCCCCGCCGTCTGGCCGGCCAGCAGGCTGCTCTACTTGACCCCTGTGCTCAAGTACCTGCTCCCCAAAAAGCCCCAGTCCGGCGAGACCGACCTGACCGACCCTGCGGCCGACCTCCGCCTCTGGAGCTATGAGGAGGACCCCGTCTTTGCTGCTCACGAACTCCTAAAGCTGCTCCGGCGCGTGCGGCGGTTGCTCCCCCTCGTGACCTGTCCCGTGCTCATCATTCACAGCACGCACGACCAGGCCATCCACCCCCAGAGCGCACGGCGTACCTATGAGCGGGTCGGCGCGCCCGATAAGGAGCTGGTCACTCTGCACGACTCTGGTCACTGCCTCACTGTCGATAGCGAGTGGGAGTCCGTGGCTGCCATGACCTACCGCTTTATCCAGGCCCACCCGCCGGTGGGCGCGCATAGGCAGGACTGATGCCCAGCCTGTTCACCGCCCTGCCCCCGCTCAGGCGGGTGAGCCATCCCCTCCTGGCTGGAAAAGCGATCACCCTGATCGGCGTCTCGGCTGTCCTCTATGACGACGAAACCTTCTACTTTGAGGTGAACCGGCCGCGTCACTGGGCCAGGCGGGCCGACGGGACCCGCTCTGTTGGCATCGGCGCCATCGGCGGCCGGATCGAGCCAGGAGAGGGACCGCTGGCCTGCCTGCGGCGGGAAGTGCAGGAGGAGCTGGGGGTGGGGTTCCGGCTGGAGAGGCCGGAGCGCACCGCCGTCATCCACGAGTGGCAGGTGGCAGGCTGGCTGGACCTCCCACCCAGTCGCAAGCATCCCACTCCCTATCTCGTCAACCTCCTGCCGCCGCAGCTTGGCGGGCCTGGAATGCCCGACCACGTGGCTATTCTCACTCTCCTGGGCCGGCCCCGCGGCCGCCCCCGCCGTTCCGACCTCTTTGGCCTGCTGACGGTCTCTCGCTCCGCCCTCGACTCTTTTTTCGAGCGTGAGGAGTGGCCATTGGAGAAAGCCTTGCGGCACCCTGGCCTCTCCTTCGATCTAGAGGCGGAGTTGCCTCCCGGCTGCGTCCTGCGCCCCGTGCTCACCGCCCGCGCTTTGCGGGTGCTGGCCCGCCAGGGGATCGTTCCCTGATAGCCGCGTAGGGTTGTCGTCGGTCAGTCGTCGCTTTCCCGACCGTTGGACAGCCCATACCCGCCCCCCTATCGTCGAGTAACCTCCGCCTCGCTGTGGTATCCTACACTCGCCGGTGCACACCCGGCTTCAGGCCAACCAGCGCCGGGCCCGGGCGCAGGGCGGCATAGGGCAGGGCCTGACAGGAAAAGCGGGAAAGCGAGGCGCAGCCACCCTGAATCCACCGCCCGGGTCCTCCACATTCAGCCAGGGGGCGCAGAGGAATGGAGTCAAGCGGAACAACCAGACATGTCGCGGGCGATCTCAGTATGCTGATGGCCGTGGTTACCTTCGTGGCGATGTGGGGTGGGGTGACGCTCCTGCTCACCGACCCCCACGGCATCCATCTCCCGCCCTTTGCGCCCGGTCCACGCAGTACCCTCACCAGCATTCTCCTGTTCTGGATCCCCACCGTGACCGGGGCGCTGGCCTGCTTGAGCGGGTTGGCGGGCCTCGTGGGGGCGGGGGGACCTGATGCGCGGCGGCGGGCGGTAGCCGGGCTCCTGCTCGGCCTCACCCCGGCTTGCCTGGCAGCCACCTGGCTGGGGTGGGTGTTGGTCAGTGGCGGACGGTAGCCTGCCTCTGGTGCGCTATGATCGCGAGTTGAACCAATGTTAGCACGAACTCGGCTTCTAGGATACCTGCTCTGTGGCGGCGTCATCGGGCTGCTGGCGATGGCGCTCCTGGTCGTGGCGGGGAACGGCGTGCCCCGTGGTGGCGCGCTGGTCGCTCTCCTCCTGGTGGGCGGGACCCTGCCGCTGGCTAGCGCGGCCTGGGGCGGTGCCTTCCGCCAGCGTTGACTATCCCGCTTGTCATCCGGGCCAGATGGGAGTACTATACTCCCGCCTATGAACCGCCAGCCTCTCGAATTCCCCGTGAACTGTCCGCGCCACATTGCCCTCGTCGCTGCACTGGCCCTGGCGCTGACGACCCTGACCTGTAGTGTGCCGGGGCTGTTTCCCACACCCACTCCCACCATTTTCCCCACCCCCACCTCTGAACCAGCGGATACCGGCTGGCAGCCCCTGGAACCAGGTGCCGAGATGCGCGTGCTTCTGGTTCCCACTGGCGACGTCGTGGAGCGGCTGGTGCTGGTCCGCCTCGATCCCTCACGTTTCCGCTTCCGGGTCCGCTACACCCCCGGCAGCGCGCGGCGCGTGTCCGAATGGGCTGCCGCCGAGACTGCGGACACGTTTCTGCTGGTGGTCAACGGGGGATATTTTACCCCCGAGTATCTGGCTACGGGCCTCCTGGTCAGCGACGGGCAGGTCTATAATACCTCATACGGCGACTTTGCGGGGATGTTCGCCGTGCTGCCCGACGGGCGGGTCCAGGTGCGCTGGCTGGCGGAGCAGCCCTACACCTCCGGCGAGTCGCTCCAAGAGGCTGTTCAATGCTTTCCCCTGCTGGTCAAACCTGGAGGGGTGATGGGTTTTCCCACTGTCACGGACACCCCCGCTCGCCGTACAGTCGTCGCGCAGGACCGGGAGGGGCGCATTATCTTTGTCGCTGCACCACGGGGATATCTCACCTTGCACCAGTTGGCGCGCTGGCTGACGGAATCGGATCTGGGGCTGGATGTGGCCATAAACCTGGACGGGGGACAGTCGACCGGGCTGGTCCTCTCGCTGGGGGAGCCGCTAGTTCACATCGACTCGATTGTGCCGGTGCCGGCGGTCATCGTGGTCGAGCGGCGCTGAATCTTGCTTCTCCCCCCCTTTGTGGTATCATCCCCTCCGAATGGCATCCCAGCGATTGCCCCGAGGGACGGGAGCAGGCTTTGAGTACATCGCTGGGAGGCAGAACCACGGTGTCCTCCGTGGCCCTGCGGCAGACAGGCACAGCCCAGGTAAGGAAAGCGTGAAAGACACACGCCAAGCCAACGACGGAGAAAGGCCGCTTCGCCCCCTTTGGTCCAACCTCCTGGTCGTCGCACTCTACACTATTGCTACCCTGGCAATCACCTACCCGCTGCTGCTTCACCTATCCCCCCACATCCTCCAGGTGGAGGGGGGAACAGGGCCCTTGGACGCACTCCAATATATCTGGACGATGTGGTGGACGAACAAGGCACTGTTCGGCCTCCACGTCAGTCCTGCTAACCTGAGCTTGATCCAGTTCCCCAGCGGCGTGTACCATCCGTTTTTGTTGGCAGTGGACTATGTTGGCTTCGCCGGCATACCTCTGACCAGGCTCGCCTCTCCCGTCGTCGCTTATAATCTTCTCACACTGCTGGCCTTTGTTCTGAACGGGTTCACCGCTTACCTCTTTTGCCTCGACCTGACCAGTAACCGTCTGGGCAGTTTCATCGGCGGTCCTGGCCTACATCCGCTGGGTAGAGCGTCGCCCTCTGCGCCCCGCCCTGCCCGCCCTGGCCCTGGTTTCTGGTGTAGCCGGGCTGATGACCGCTCCCTTCCTCCTGCCTTTTCTGGTGAGCAGTCTGCGCGGGGAGCTGGCTTACTTGCAGGAGGGCGGGGCAACGGTCTTTGCGGCGGACCTGCTGGGCTTTGTCGCTCCCTCTCCCACCAATCCAGTGCTCCAACATCTAGGTTTGCTCCCCGCCTTTGCTCAGCGTGTTGTGCCGGAGAACTTTATGCTGAGTGACAAACTTCTCTATCTGGGGCTGTTCCCCCTGGGCCTGGCAGTGTGGGCTGTGGTTCGCCACCCCCGCCGCCTGGCGGTATGGGCGATTCTGAGCACGGGAGCGGCGCTCTTGGCACTGGGGCCGCTCCTGCGGGCGAATGGACAACTGATCACCTTTGAGATAGACGGCCTGCGCTCATACGTGCCGCTGCCTTATGCCCTTCTGATGCACCTGCCTGGTTTGGCGTTGGGGCGTACCCCAGGCCGTCTGGGGATGACCGTCGGCTTTGGGTTGGCTATCCTCGCCGCTCACGGATGGGCCGGTGTGGTCGAAAGACTACATCATGCTAGGTTCGTGGCAACCGCTATCCTCGGCGCGTTGGCCCTGGTAGAGTACCTGGTGTACTGGCCCACCCCCCTCACCTCACTTGCAGCTCCGGATTACCTGCGCCAGATGGCCCAATCCCCCGAAGAAGGAGCTGTGCTGAGTATTCCTCTTGCCCGCCGCAGGATCAACCAGGTCGCCCTCTATTACCAGAGCATTCACGAAAAGCCACTCGTTGGGGGACGAGTGTTCCGCGACTTGCCAGGTCCTCCGGGACTGGACTCTTTTCTGCAGGGGCTGCACGACGCGCCGTCGACGGAAGACATTGTTCTCCAGGCCTCACCGCAGGATGTCGCCGCCGTGGACCGTGCCTGTGGCGTGGCTCACGTTTTTCTTTTCAGGGATTACGTCGAGAATGCCGACAGGGTAGAAGCGTTCCTCACCACGGCCCTTGCCCCGCCCGTCTCGACAGAGCAAGAGGTGACAATCTTTCGCGTTCCCCCGGGCCCGACCACGGTGGACGCGGTGATGTACGGCCTGGACCATCACTGGTACACCCCAGATATCTGGGGTAACTCGCCAGCCCGCTGGATGCCGGAACGGGCCGAGTTGTACCTCTACTTGCCCACGGGACAGACGGGTGTGCTTCGTTTCACAGCCCTTCCCCTTGCTGTTCCGCAACACCTCCAGGTCACGGTCAACGATGAGCCTTTGCCGCCCTTGGTCATTGGTGATTGGATGACTTACACCACACCTCTCCTCGACCTCCAGCCAGGCCTCAATCGTGTCACCTTTCGTGCATTGGAGGGCTGCACTTTATTCGTTGGCGATCCCCGTTGCATGGGACCCGCTCGTGCCACTGCTGGGGCTTGCAACCCCTACTTGCACCAAGAGCGTTGCCTGAGCGTCCTCTTTCAGAACATCCGCCTTCTTCCCGCTGTCAGTGGTCCGGCTACACATTCCCTGGACGTTGTGCTAGGCGAGCAGGTGCGCTTTCTGGGCTACGACCTCAAAGGCTCCGCTGCCCCAGGGCAGGTGCTTGCTCTCACTCTCTACTGGCAGGGTTTGGTCGAGATCGATCGGGACTATGTCATCTTTGTCCACTTGTTGGGGCCGGATGGAGAGCTGCTGGCCCAATACGACGCCTCACCCCTCAACGGCCTGTACCCCACGTCGCGGTGGCCCGTTGGCGAGATATTCGCCCACCGCGTCGCCCTCCAGCTCCCGGACGACGCGCCGGAAGGGAGGTATGACCTGCTGGCAGGGATGTACACTTATCCAGACATCCAGCGCCTGCCGGTCGCCAGTGATCGGCCCTATGCCCAGGATGGCCTGATCTGGCTTCAGAGCGTCGAGAGTGGGCCCTGATGTAGGGCAGAACCCACTCTGACCGACAGCAAGGGAGCGTTTCAGTTTCGGGGCGGGTTGCCCGGCAGAGGTGGGTGCGTCGCACCTGCTCGCCCCAGAGTGAAATGCATCTGACAGCAATGTGCCCTTGCCCCTCCCTCGCTCCTGTGGTACACTTGGAGCTGACCCCGCTGTAAGGAGGCAAAGCAGTATGAGTGTCAAAAAGGGCCGCGTCTTCTCCGGTGCAAGACCTACCGGTCGCCAGCATCTGGGCAACTACCTGGGTGCTATCCGCAACTATGTCGCCCTGCAGGATGACTATGACTGCGTCTACTGCATCGTGGACCTGCACGCCCTGACCACGTTGGGCGATACGGACAAACTTGAGGCGTGGACCTACGAGATGGCGCTGGACTGGTTGGCGGCGGGAATCGATCCCGAACGGGGCACGATCCTCTTTGTCCAATCCCACGTGCCGCAGGTGACCGAGTTGCACACCATTCTCTCGATGGTCACCCCACTGGGCTGGCTGACCCGTCTGCCGACCTTTAAGGAGAAGGTGCGCCAGCAGCCCGACAACGTCAACTATGGGTTGGTGGGCTACCCGGTGCTGATGGCTGCTGACATCACCCTCTACAAGGCCGGTGTGGTGCCGGTGGGGGTGGATCAGGCCCCGCACCTGGAGTTCACCCGCGAGGTCGTGCGTCGCTTTAACCGCCACTTTGGCGATGTGCTGGTCGAACCCCAGGCCAAGCACACCGAGTTTCC